>JANOGH010000428.1:0-26721 GCA_031414075.1 Betaproteobacteria bacterium
CTTACGGCAGCCCGTTCTACCGGCGCTTCCGGGCACTAGTGGACTGGTGCGTGAATTATCGCAAGACCGTCATTCTCATTACGATTGCCGTATTTGCCTTGTCGATTTTCGGTTTTCGCTTCGTGCAGAACCAGTTCTTTCCCTCGTCGAACCGTCCCGAACTGATCGTGGATTTATGGTTGCCTCAGGGTGCTTCGTTTCACGCTACCGAGACGCAAGTGAAGCGAATGGAGGAAAAACTCAAGGGCGACGAGAATATCCTGAACTATGTCGCTTACGTCGGAAACGGCAGTCCGCGCTTCTATCTTCCGCTCGACCAGCAGCTCAGTCATCTGAACTTCGCGCAGTTTGTAATTGTTACGAAGAACAACAAGGCGCGGGAAGTGTTGTACGAAAAAATCAACCGCCTCCTGGAAGCCGAGTTCACGGGGTTGCGCGGTCGCGTGAACCGGCTGGAGAACGGTCCCCCCGTCGGTTATCCGGTGCAGTTCCGGGTGGTCGGTAACGACATACCGACGGTGCGCAAGATCGCCTTCGAAGTCGCCTCCATAGTGCGCGCCAATCCGAATGCCCAGAACGTGCACCTCGACTGGAACGAGCAGGTCAAGAACATCCGCCTTGAAATCGACCAGAACAAGGCGCGCGTCATCGGCGTGAGTTCGCAGGGCCTGTCGACTGTTCTCAACTCGATCCTGACCGGCTTCAGCATCACGCAGTACCGGGAGAAGGACAAATTGATCGAAGTGCTGGCCCGTGCCGAAACCGGCGAGCGGCTCGACCCCGGCAAGCTATCCGAGATCAACGTGCCGACGCAGTCCGGGAAATGGATTCCGCTGGGACAGATCGCAAAAATGGAATACGGCTTCGAAGAAGGCATCATCTGGCGCCGCAACCGGCAGCCCTCCGTCACGGTGCGCGCCGACACCCGTGGGGACGTCCAGGCGCCGGTGATATCCAGGCAAATCGACCCCAAGCTCGATGCGCTGCGCGCCAAACTGCCGGAGTACTACCGTATAGAGATGGCAGGTGCCATCGACGAGAGCGCAAAGGGCGAGAATTCGATTATTGCCGTGATGCCGCTGATGCTGATAGCGGTGCTCATGCTGCTGATGATTCAGCTGCAAAGTTTTCAGAAAACCATCATGGTGCTGTTGACTTCGCCACTCGGCCTGATCGGTGTGGTCTTCATCCTGCTGACGTGGAACGTGCCGTTCGGCTTTGTCGCGAATCTCGGCGTGATCGCACTGTTCGGTATGATCATGCGCAACTCGGTGATTCTGGTAGATCAGATCGAACAGGACATCAAGGCGGGGCATCCGCAATGGAATGCGATTGTCGACGCCACTGTTCGGCGCTTCCGGCCGATCGTGTTGACCGCACTCGCCGCCGCATTGGCGATGATCCCTCTGTCACGCAGCAATTTCTGGGGGCCGATGGCGGTTGCGATCATGGGCGGACTGATTTCCGCGACCATCCTCACGCTGCTGTTTGTGCCCGCACTCTACGCAGCCTGGTTTCGTGTAAAGAGGCCGCCTGAGGCGCAAAGCGCAACGCGTTGAACATGAAAACGAATCGCATCTTCATTCGATGTCTTTTCGTCTTTGCGCTCGTTGCCGCAAGCGTACTGCCTCCGGCGGCGGCGGAAGAGTGCGGGATTGCATCCGCCCATCCGCTCGCGACGAAAGCCGGGTGCGAGATTCTGAAATCCGGTGGCAACGCTTTCGATGCTGCGGTGGCGGTCGCAGCAGCGCTCGCGGTCGTCGAGCCTTTTGCGTCTGGCATCGGTGGTGGTGGATTCTTTCTGCTGCACCGGGCTTCCGATCATTTCGAGGTGTTCGTCGATGCGCGCGAAACTGCCCCTTCGCGGGCCACGCGTGAATTCTTTGTCGACGAGAACGGCCACGCCAAACAGAAGGCGGCGCTCGAAGGCCCGAGCGCCGCCGGTATTCCCGGCGAGCCCGCCGCGCTCGACTGGGTCGCCGGCCGCTACGGCAGGTTGCCGCTTGCGCGTTCGCTGGCACCGGCAATCCGGCTGGCAGAGCGGGGATTCCCGGCGGACGCGCGCTATGCCTCGGCGAGCGTGTTGCGTGAAGCGCTGTTGAAGAACAACGCCGACGCCTCGAGAAGTTTTCTCGACAACGGCAAGGCCGTCGCTGCCGGGTTCGTTGTAATCCAGCCGCAACTGGCGCGTACGCTGCGCATGCTCGCTGAGGAGGGCGGCCAGAGTTTCTATCATGGCGATTTCGCACGCAAGCTGGCGCAGACGGTGAAAGCGGCGGGCGGACTGTGGGAATTGTCCGACTTGGAAAACTATCGCGTGATCGAGCGAGCGCCGCTCAAGTTCACTTACCGTGGCGCGACGATTACCGCTGCGCCGTTGCCTTCTTCGGGCGGACTGGTTCTGGCGCAGAGCCTGTTCATCCTCGACTCGGTGGATCTGGCGAGCCTGTCCACATCCGACCGCGTGCACTACGCGGTCGAAGCTATGCGACGCGGCTACCATGATCGTGCGCGCTACATGGGCGACCCGGATTTCTTCCTGGTGCCGGTCGCGAAACTATCATCGCGCGCGTATGCGCAGGGTCGGGGCGCATCGATCGATCTCGCGCGCGCCACGCCGAGCGGCGAACTCGCGGAACACGCCGGCGCAGCCGATGAAGGCGGCGACACGACGCATTTCTCGATCATCGACGAGGACGGCAATCGGGTCGCCGCGACCCTGTCGGTCAATGGTCCGTTCGGATCCGGCTTCGTCGCCGGCGACACCGGCGTGCTGCTGAACAATCATATGGACGATTTCGTGCTCGCGCCTGATGCGCCGAATCTGTACAAGCTGGTGGGCAGCCGAGCCAACGCCATCGAGCCGGGCAAGCGACCGCTGTCGTCCATGTCGCCGACTTTTGTGGAGGACGAGCGCGGCGTACTCGTGCTGGGCACCCCCGGCGGATCGCGCATCATCTCCATGGTTCTGGAAGGCATTCTTGATTACGTGGATCAACCGCATGCCGATCTGGTGCGCCTGGTGGCTGTGCCGCGCTTCCATCACCAGTATTTGCCCGACCGCATCGAAATCGAGCCGGGCAGTTTCCCGGATGACTGGGTCGGCGCGATGAAATCCAGAGGTCACGCCGTGGAAGTCGGCCGACGCAAGTGGGGTAACATGCAGGCCGTGTTCCTCAACAAGAAAACGGGGCGGATCGAAGCCGCCAGCGATCCTCGCGGGCGCAGCGGCGTGCTGTTCTGACCATGCCGCACCAAGGACAGGAGGGGCAATGAGAACCAGGCGAAATTTCTTGAAGGTTTCCGCGGGCGGACTGCTGCTGGCCGGTGGGGCGCGCTGGATCGAATCTGCCAATGCAGCTAACGACTTCGGGCCAGCCTCGTTGCCCTCCGGAACGCTCGAGTCCGCGCAATTGGGCAGCCTGCCTGGCAAGCTGCCGTTGATCAAGAAGTCTTTCCGTCCGCCGAATTTCGAAACGCCCGTGAGTTATTTCAACGAAGCATTTACGCCGAACAATGCATTTTTCGTGCGCTATCACCTGGCCACTATTCCCGAGCTCGATGCTGCGCAGTGGAAGTTGGCTGTTGCCGGAGAATCCCTCGAAAAGCCTCTTGAACTGACTTACGAGAATCTGACGCGCGACTTCGAGACGATCGAAGTGGCCGCAGTGTGCATGTGTTCAGGCAATCGTCGCGGCCTGTCGCAGCCGCATGTTCCAGGTGTGCAATGGGGCCACGGCGCGATCGGCAATGCGAAATGGCGCGGCGTGCGGTTGCGCGATCTGCTCAACAAGGCGGGTCTGAAGAAAGACGCCGTCGAAATCGTACTGGGCGGCGCGGATGGCGCCGTGCTCGACAAGACACCGGATTTCGTCAAGAGCCTGCCGGTCTGGAAGGCAATGGACGAGAACACGCTGGTGGCGTTCGCGATGAACGGCGAAAAGCTGCCGCATTGGAACGGCTTTCCGGCCCGCATCGTCGTTCCCGGCTGGACCGCCACCTACTGGATGAAGCACGTGACCTCGATTGACGCGGTATCGCAACCCTTCAAGGGGTTCTGGATGAATCCTGCCTACCGGATTCCAAAGGGCAAGTTCCCGATCGTTGATCGATTCATCAGCCAGGAGACCGAGGCCAATACGCCGATCACCGAGATGGTGGTCAACTCGCTGATCACCAGCCCGGATAGCGGCAGGAAAGTCCGGCAAGGAGAAGCGGTCACGGTTGCGGGGGTCGCGTGGGACGGCGGCTATGGCATCGCCACCGTCGAGGTGTCGGAAGATGATGGAAAAATCTGGCAAACGGCGCAACTGGGTGCGGATCTCGGTCGCTATTCATGGCGCCAATGGTCGCACCGCTTTACGCCGGCGCGGCCGGGTCGGCATGCGGTGCTGGCAAGGGCGAACAATCGCGTTGGCGCCACACAGACCCTCGAGCTTATTTTCAATCCCGCCGGCTACCACAACAATGTGGTCCAGCGCGTCGAGATCGGGGTGACCTAGTAGGAGGCTCTATGAGAACACCGCTGGTTCTTGCTCTGCTCTGCGTGCTCCCGGTATTTGCCGGGGAAAGCGACTTTCATTTGAGGCAGGGCCCCGGAAAGCAACTGGTCGAGGCCAATTGCACGATGTGCCACAGCCTCGACTATATCCAGATGAACTCGCCGTTCCTCGATCGCAAGGGGTGGGAAGGCTCCGTGAACAAGATGATCAAGGTGATGGGCGCTCCCATTGCCGAGGCGGACGCGCAGAGAATCGTCGATTATCTGGCGTCCCAGTACGGCAAGTAACCGGGTCGCGCAGACGCATTTGCCGAACTGCCGTTACAATACGGCTTCATGAAAACGACGTTTCTTGATTTCGAGCAGCCGATCGCCGAGCTCGAGGCGAAGATCGAGGAACTGCGTTATGTGCAGGACGATTCCGCGGTCGACATCTCCGAGGAGATTTCGCGCCTGCAGAAGAAGAGCAGCACGCTGACCCGGGATATCTACGCGAAGCTTTCGGCGTGGCAGATCTCGCAGGTGGCGCGCCATCCGCAGCGGCCGTATTCTCTGGATTACTTCCAGAATCTGTTCACAGATTTCGAGGAATTGCAGGGCGACCGCTCGTTCGCGGAGGATCCGTCGATCGTTGGCGGCCTGGCACGCTTCGGCAGCCAGACGGTGATGGCGATCGGCCACCAGAAAGGGCGCGATACCAAGGACAAGCTCTATCGCAATTTCGGCATGCCGAAGCCGGAAGGCTATCGCAAGGCGCTGCGGCTGATGAAGCTCGCCGAGAAATTCAGCGTGCCGGTGATGACGTTCGTCGACACGCCGGGCGCTTATCCCGGAGTTGGCGCCGAGGAGCGCGGGCAGTCGGAAGCGATCGGCCGCAACCTGTACGCGATGTCGGAACTGCGCGTGCCGATCGTGGTGACGGTCATCGGTGAAGGTGGCTCGGGAGGCGCGTTGGCGATTGCCGTGGCCGATGTCACGCTGATGCTGCAGTATTCGATCTACTCGGTGATCTCGCCCGAAGGCTGCGCGTCGATCCTGTGGAAGAGCGCCGACAAGGCGCCGGATGCGGCCGAAACCCTGGGCATCACAGCCAACCGGCTAAAGACGCTCGGTCTGGTCGACCGAGTAGTGGCCGAACCACCTGGCGGCGCCCATCGTGATCCGACGACGATCATGCAGACCTTGCGCAAGGCGCTGCAAGAGGCGCTGTCGGAAGCTCAGGAAAAACCAACAAACGATCTGGTGGAGGCACGCTTCGAGCGGCTGATGGCTTACGGCAAGTTCAAGGAAGGGGCGGTTCGCTGAGCCGTTTAGCCGTTCCTCCGATTCATCCGGATACCCCGCGCGAGCGGGGTATCTTGCTTTGGCATGCTCACTGGCAACGATCATGACCGACGAACTCGCGGCTACCGTGAACCGCGCGCTGGACGCATGTGCGCTGCGCGGCAAGCGTCTTGCCATCGCGCTGAGCGGCGGCGTGGATTCGGTGGTGCTGCTCGACCTTCTCCATGAACTGCGCACCTCGCGGGAACTATCGTTGTCGGCGATTCATGTGAATCATCAGATCAGCGCGCATGCCGGCGAATGGGAGACATTCTGCCGTTCGCTTTGTCAGCGCCGCGCAATTCCGTTGACGGTGCAACGCGTACAGGTCACGCCCGACGGTTCGGGCGTCGAAGCGGCAGCGCGTCGCCTGCGTTACCGCGCCTACGCCTCGATCGAGGTCGACTTCGTGGCGCTCGCGCATCATCTCGACGATCAGGCGGAGACTTTTCTGCTGCAATTGTTGCGCGGTGCCGGGCCGAAGGGATTGGCTGGCATGCCGGTCGTCAGGCACCTGGAACCGGCAGCTGACGGCAAAAGGAAAACGCCGGTCATCCTGCGTCCGCTGCTGGAAGTCCGCAGCAGCCAGATCCGGGCGTATGCAGAATCGAGGCAGCTGGAATGGGTGGAAGACGACAGCAACGCGGACTCCCGCTACGACCGCAACTATTTGCGCAACGAACTGCTGGTGCGCTTGGACACGCGCTTTCCCGGTTATCGCGAAACGCTGGCGCGAACTGCCCGCAACCTCGCCGATCATGTTGTGCTCGCGGAGGAGTTGGCGCGGATCGATGCTCAATCTCTCGATCGCAGCGCGGTATCGGCGGAACGGTTGCGGCAGTTGTCCGATGCGCGCGCACTGAATCTTCTGCGCCAGCTTTTCTCGGACCGCGGATTACAGATGCCACCGCGCGCCAGGCTGGAGGAAGCATTGCGCCAGTGCCGCGAAGCCGGCCGCGATGCGGAGGTCCAGGTTACATTCGGTGATACCGGTCTGCGCTGTTATCGCGACCGCGTGGAGCTCGTGGAGAATTCCCCGGATATGCCCGCTGACTGGCAATCGCGCTGGGACGGCAATCACGAGTTGATCCTGCCCGATGGCCTGGGTGTGCTGCGATCGCGGGCGGTGATCGGCGAAGGCATCGCCAAACGCCATTTCGACATACGCGCGGCCACGGTCCGGGGCCGCAGCGGCGGCGAGCGCATGCAACCGCGGGAAAACAGGCCACGGCGCGCACTCAAGAATCTGCTGCAGGAGCATGCCATTCCACCATGGGCGCGAAGCCGCATGCCGCTGGTGTTCTTCGGCGAACAACTCGCCTGGGTCCCGGGTATCGGTGTGGCAGCGGAGTTTCGCGCCACCGCGGTGGAGCCCGGCGTCGCGCCGGAATGGGAACCGGGCTGATAGAATCGAACGCGGGAGGAAGGTGCCCACTACGTATTCGAGGTACCGATAAGTGACGGCGCCAAAAATGACAATGAAAAAAGTCCTGTTCGCACTCTTGTTCCTGGCCTGCGCGGCCGCCGCACAGGCCACCGAACCGATCATCATCAAGTTCAGCCACGTCGTGGCCAACGACACGCCGAAGGGCAAGGCCGCGGAGAGATTCAAGCAGCTCGCCGGGAAATACACCAGCGGGCGCGTCAGAATCGAGCTCTATCCGAACAGCCAGTTGTACAAGGATCGGGAAGAGATGGAGGCGCTGCAACGCGGCGCGGTGCAGATGCTCGCGCCTTCGGTGTCGAAATTCGGTCCGCTGGGCGTGCGCGAATTCGAGGTATTCGATCTGCCTTACCTGATTCCCGATGCCGAGACCGTGGATCGCGTCACAGACGGAGACATCGGCAGGAATCTGTTCGCCAGGCTCGAACCCAAAGGGCTCAAGGGATTGGCGTACTGGGATAACGGCTTCAAACAATTCTCCGCCAACCGGCCGCTGCGCAAGCCGGAACATTTCCGCGGGTTGAAGATGCGCATCCAGTCTTCGAAGGTGCTGGTGGCGACCATGCGCGAACTCGGCGCGCTGCCGCAGGTGATGGCCTTTTCCGAGGTTTACTCGGCGCTGCAGCAGAAAGTGGTCGACGGCACGGAAAATCCACTGTCGAATCTCTACACCCAGAAAATGTACGAGGTGCAGTCGCACCTGACGATTTCCAATCATGGCTGCCTGGTGTACGCGGTGATCACCAACCGGAAGTTCTGGGAGGGGCTGCCTGCCGACATCCGCGCTCAACTGGAACAGGCGATGGCCGAGACCACCCGCTATGAGCGCGACATCGCCAAGAAGGAGAATGACGACGCGCTTGCGGCCGTGAAGGCGTCAGGCAAGACCGAGGTCTATGTATTGTCCGAAACGGAGCGCAAGGCCTGGAAGGAAGCGCTGCTCCCGTTACAAGCCAAGTTCGAAAGCGTCGTCGGCAAGGATAACCTGCTGGCGATCAATCGCATCGCCGCCGATGTCGAATCCCGCAAGACCAGAAAGAAATAGATTTTGATCAAGGCATTCAACCGCATCCTCGATCACATCGAGGAATGGCTGATTGCCGGTTTCATGGCGGCGGCCACTCTCATCATCTTCGCCGCCGTGCTGCACCGGCAATCCGCGGCCGTGCCGTGGCTGTGGAAATACGCCGCTGCACTGAATTTCTCCTGGGCACAGGAACTGTGCATCTATCTTTTCATCTGGATGGCGAAGTTCGGCGCGGCCTATGGCGTGCGCACCGGCATCCACATCGGCGTCGACGTGCTGGTGAACGCGGTGCGTCCGACCCTGCGCCGCGCGCTGGTGACGATTGCGCTATTGCTCGGCGCGTTCTTCACCGGCGTCATTGCGATCATGGGCGTGCGCTGGGTCTGGTTCATCTACGGCACCGGACAGATTTCACCCGACCTCGACTGGCCGATGTGGGTGATCTACCTGTGCATCCCGCTCGGCTCGTCGCTGATGTGCTATCGGTTCCTGCAGGTGATGGGGCGTTTCCTCCGGTCCGGCGAGTTGCCTGCGCATTCTCACGGCACGGTCGACGAAGGTGTGGCATGAACTTCGGCTTGATCCTTGCCATCCTTTTGGTGTTGCTGCTGACTGGCACGCCGATCTCGATCGCGCTCGGCATGACGGTGCTGACTTTCCTGGCGCTGTTTTCCTCGTTTTCGATCGACACCGTCGACATCGTCTCGCAACGGCTGTTCACCGGGCTGGAGAGCTTCGCGATCATGGCGGTGCCGTTCTTCGTGCTGTCGGGCAGCTTTCTTACCGACGGTGGTATCGCTCGCCGAATCATCCGTTTCGCGCTGGCGCTGGTCGGCTGGATGCGCGGAGGGCTGGCGATAGCCGCGATCCTGGCGTGCACGTTCTTTGCGACGATATCGGGCTCCAGTCCGGCCACCGTGGTGGCGATCGGCTCGATCATGCTGCCGGCGATGATCAAACATGGTTACCCAAAACGCTTTTCGGTCGGCGTGATCACCACGTCCGGTTCGCTCGGCATTCTGATCCCGCCGTCGATCGTGATGATCATCTATGCGGTCAGCACATCGGAGTCCGCCGGAAAACTGTTCATCGCCGGGATCGTGCCCGGCATCCTTCTGGCAGCGTTGCTGATGCTCGTCACGTACGCGACTGCCCGCAGAAAGAATTTTCCGACCCTGCCGCGAGCCCCTGGACGCGAGATCTGGGATTCCTTCAAGGATGCGTTCTGGGGGCTGATGCTGGTGGTGATTGTCATGGGCGGCATCTACGGCGGCATTTTCACGCCGACCGAGGCGGCTGCGGTCAGCGCGGTCTACGCCTTCATCGCGGCGGTCTTCATCTACCGGGGACTCAAACTCAGGGAAGTGCCCAAGGTCCTGCTGTCCGCGGCAAACACCAGCGCGATGCTGCTCTACATTATCACCAATGCAATCCTGTTCTCATTCCTGCTGACGTCCGAGCAGATTCCGCAGGTGCTGGCGCAATGGGTCGTCGATCAGCGACTGTCCCCCTGGATGTTTCTGATGGCCATTAACGTCGCATTGCTGGTGGCGGGCCAGTTCATGGAGCCCAGTTCGATCATTCTGATTCTGGCACCGCTGCTGGTGCCGATCGCGAAGACCATGGGAATCGACCCGATTCACCTCGGTGTGATCATGACGGTGAACATGGAAATCGGCATGATCCATCCACCGGTCGGGCTGAATCTGTTCGTCGCCAGCCACATCGCCAAAATGGGCTTGACCGAGGTGTCGATCGCCTGCCTGCCGTGGGTGTTCGTGTTGCTGGCTTACTTGATACTGATCACCTACGTGCCTGCCATTTCCCTGTGGCTGCCCAACCTGCTGTACTGATTTTGGCGGCACTCAGCGGGCGCTGACCGGCACGGCGTTGATGCCCAGTTTCTTTGCGCGGGCCAGCGCCTTGTCGGCGTCGAGTTTGTCCTTGAAAGGACCAAGCAGTACCCGCGTTTCGAGATGTGCCCCGAAACCGGCGCGCTGCAGCCGTTTGCGCAGGGCTTGCGCGTTGGCCGGTGACGTGAACACACCCACTTGAATCATGTAGGCCTGACCTGTGACCAGAGCGGTTTTCTCCGTGGGCGCGGGCTGCGCCGCAGGCGGCAGTGACGGCGTAACGCCGATCGCGCGAAGCGGGGCTGCCAGCGTCTCGTTATTAACCACTTGCGGCGGTGGCGGCGGCGTTATCGGAGGCTCGGGTTTGCCCGCCGGGACGCTGGACTCCGGCGCCGGGGGGGTAATCAGTGCCTGCGATGGTTCATGCGGCGGCGTCAGTCCCATGGGGCGTTCGCGAAA
Source organism: Betaproteobacteria bacterium (assembly GCA_031414075.1). Taxonomy (GTDB): domain Bacteria; phylum Pseudomonadota; class Gammaproteobacteria; order Burkholderiales; family JACQAP01; genus JACQAP01. Next base: position 10,608 of record JANOGH010000428.1, read on the forward strand.
CCGATCGACCAGCGCCAGTCCGCCGATGGCGAGTCCGATCAGTGCGGCTGCAGCGATCAGGCGTCGTCCCGTGCGCGGTTTTGTCTGTTCCTGGAGAGGCGCTGCCGGTTCTTTGGAATTGGGCGGCATGTCGTCGTTACCGGAGTCTGAACGGTTGATGCTATCACCTCAGGATGATGGCGTGCTATCCTTATGAATTAGCTTCAAAAAACAAAACTATTGGAGAATTTGATGGCTGTTGAGCGCACCCTGTCGATCGTCAAACCCGATGCCGTGGCAAAAAATGTGATCGGACAGATTTATTCGCGGTTCGAGGCTGGCGGATTGAAGATCATCGCGGCGAGAATGGTGCACCTGTCGCGTAACGACGCGGAGGGTTTCTATGCAGTGCACCGGCAGCGCCCGTTTTTCAACGATCTGGTGAACTTCATGATGTCCGGCCCGGTCATGGTTCAGGTACTCGAGGGTGATCGCGCAATTCAAAAGAATCGCGATCTGATGGGGGCCACCGATCCGAAAAAAGCCGCCAAAGGATCGATTCGCGCGGATTTCGCCGATAGCATTGACGCCAATGCAGTGCACGGCTCCGATGCACCCGAGACGGCGGCAACGGAAATCGCCTATTTCTTTCCGACTCTGAATATCTACTCGCGCTGATGCCTGTCAACCTGCTTGATTTCGACGCTGATCGGCTCGCCGGTTTCTTCACCGAAATCGGCGAGAAACCGTTTCGCGCGCGGCAGGTAATGCGCTGGATCCACCAGTTCGGGCAGGCCGAGTTCGAAAACATGAACGACCTGTCGAAGGGCTTGCGCGCCAAGCTCATCGCCAGTGCGTTGGTGAAGGCGCCCTCCGTAATGGCCGATTCGACGGCTACCGATGGCACGCGGAAATGGCTGCTTTCCGTGGGCGCCGGCAACGGCATCGAGACTGTGTTCATCCCTGCAACAGGCCACGGGACGCTTTGCGTGTCTTCTCAGGTGGGTTGCGCACTGGAATGCGCATTTTGCTCGACCGGCAGACAGGGATTCAATCGCAATCTGACGGCCGCCGAAATCATCGGCCAGCTGTGGTGGGCCAATCGCGCGCTCGGGGCGACGCCGCGGGGCGAGCGGGTGATCAGCAACGTAGTAATGATGGGAATGGGTGAACCGCTGGCCAATTTCGACAACGTCGTGTCGGCCATGAAGATCATGCTTGACGACTATGGTTACGGGCTGTCGCGCCGGCGCGTCACGCTTTCGACCTCCGGCCTGGTGCCGGCCATGGACCGGCTGGCCGAGCAGTTGCCGGTGGCGCTGGCCGTATCTCTGCATGCACCTGATGACGAACTTCGCGATCGCCTGGTGCCGATCAATAGAAAATACCCGCTCAAAGAACTGATGGCGGCGTGCAAACGCTACATCAAGGTCGCGCCGCGCGACTTCGTCACATTCGAATACGTGATGCTCGAAGGCATCAATGACAGCGTCGATCAGGCGAAGCAACTGGTGGGCCTGGTGAAAGGCGTGTCCTGCAAATTCAATCTCATTCCGTTCAATCCGTTCCCGGATTCGGGGTTCGAGCGTTCTTCCCAGGAACGCATCGGCGCGTTTCGCGATGTACTGATGCGGGCGGGCCTGGTCACGACAACGCGCAAGACGCGCGGCGGCAATATCGATGGCGCCTGTGGGCAGCTTGCCGGCCAAGTGCAGGATCGCACGCGGCGCAAGGCGCGGCGCACGCTGGTAGCTTCGGCATGAACAGAATTTCGATCCTTGTTTTCGTCGTGCTGCTGGCCGCCTGTGCCACCCAGGGGAAGAAACTGGAGACCGGCGAGCCAAGGAATGCCGCCGAGAATCGTGCCCAAATCCATACCGAGCTCGGCGTGGCCTATTACGGTGCAGGACAGATGCCGGTGGCCGTGCAGGAGCTGAAGGAGGCCATCAGCGCCGATCCGGGTTATGCCCCCGCACATGCCCAGCTCGCGCTGGTATACGTGACCCTCAAGGAAGATGCGCTTGCGAAACAGTCGTTCGAGCGGGCACTGAAGATCGATCCGACCGATTCCGCAGCGAACAACAACTACGGCCTGTTTCTTTGTCAGCGCAAGCGTGAGAAGGAGGCGATGCAGTATTTTTCCACTGCGCTGAAGAACCCGCTTTATGCCAGGCCGGAAAATGCTTACACGAATGCCGGTGTCTGCGCGCATCTGCAGGGCGACGACGTGAAGGCCGAGGAGTGGCTGCGCAAGGCCCTGGCGTTGCAACCAGACCAGCCCCAGGCGCTGTATCAGCTTGCCAGTATTGCTTTCAAGCGTAACGAGCTGGCGACGGCGCGGACGCTGCTGAACCGCTACATGCAGGTAACGACGCCTTCTGTCGACGCGTTGTGGCTGGGGGTGCGCATCGAGCAAAGGCTGGGCAATCGCACCGCTCTTGCGAGTTATGGCGTCCAATTGAACAACCGGTATCCGAACGCGACACAGACACAGGCATACAACGAGGGCCGCTTTCAGTGAGTGAAGCTGCCGCAGGCGCAGAATCGTCCGCTGTTTTCGAGCGACCGGGTGCGGCCGGCGCCGCGCTTTTCAAGGAGCGGCGCCGCCAGGGATTGAGCCTCGGCGATATATCACGTCAACTCAAGCTGTCGGTGCGGCAGGTCGAAGCGCTCGAGCGCGACGATTACGCGGGGTACAGGAGTCCGGTTTTCATTCACGGGTTCATTCGCAACTACGCAAAGCTGCTCGGCCTCGACCCGGAGCCTCTGATCCGTGCCACCGATCTGATGCTTGATCCGCCGATGACGGCGGCGCTCGCACCGCGACAGCAGGAACGTCCGCAACCAACGCGCCTGGGAGACAGGAAATACCCGCTTTGGCCTGCGATAGTCGCCGTGCTCCTGGTTGGACTCGCAATTGCGGTCTATTTCGGCAGTCGCCGTACGCCGGACGTGAAGCGCACCGCTCCGACGGTCGTCGCGCGTGACAAGTCTGCGCCATCCTCGAAGGTCGCTGCTCAGGCCAAGGCTGGCGCAGAGGCAAGGACCAGACCCGAGTCAAAACCGGAAGTTCAATCCGCAGCCAAGCCTGTGGCGAGGCCGGACGCAAAGCCCGCAGCGAAGCCCGAGGTAAAGGTCGGAAGCGTCGAACCTCGCTCGCGGACTGAATCGGCGGCGGCGGGGGTTGCCGAACCTGCAGGGCGGGTGACGGTTCGTATGATCTTCGAACAGGATTCCTGGGTCGAAATCAAGGATCGCGCCGGCAACACAATCTTCGGTCAACTCAATCTGGCAGGCAGCCGCCGTAGCATCAGTGGCGAGGCGCCCCTGTCCGTTGTGGTCGGCAACGCCACCGGCGTGCGCCTGTTCCAGGGCGACAAGAGCATCGATCTCGCACCGCACACCCGGGTGGACGTGGCGCGGCTGAAGCTGGAATGACGCAGCTGCCTCTCATGTCCACCAGAATAATTCTTCGCCGCGAAACCCGCCAGGTCCGCATCGCCGGCATTGCGGTAGGAGGCGGTGCGCCGGTAGTCGTACAGTCGATGACCAATACCGATACGGCGGACGTGCAGGCCACCGCGCGCCAGGTCAGGGAACTCGCCGAGGCTGGTTCGGAATTCGTGCGCGTCACCGTCAACACCGCAGAAGCGGCGGCAGCCGTACCGGAAATCCGCAACGTGCTCGAGCGCGAAGGCTGCCCGGTGCCGTTGATCGGTGATTTCCATTTCAACGGCCACAAACTCCTGACTCAGTATCCGGATTGCGCGCAGAGCCTGGATAAATACCGGATCAATCCGGGCAATGTCGGTCGCGGGTCGAAGCGCGATGATCAGTTCGCGACCATGATTGAAACGGCATGCCGTTACGGCAAGCCGGTGCGTATCGGCGTCAATTGGGGCAGCCTGGATCCCGACCTGCTCGGTCGTATGATGGATGACAACGCGCGCATGCCCGAGCCTGGGGAAGCGGCCGACGTCATGCGCGAAGCGCTGATCGTGTCGGCGCTGCAGAACGCGAAGAAGGCGGAGGAAATCGGATTACCCGGCGATCGCATCATTCTTTCTTGCAAGGTAAGCGGCGTGCAGGACCTGATACGGGTTTACAGCGAACTGGCCGTGCGATGCGACTACCCGCTGCACCTCGGTCTGACCGAAGCGGGCATGGGGTCCAAGGGGATTGTCGCGTCTACCGCCGCGCTGGCGGTGTTGTTGCAGCAGGGCGTCGGCGACACCATACGAATTTCGCTCACGCCGGATCCGGGAGGGGATCGTTCCCGCGAAGTCATCGTCGCGCAGGAAATCCTGCAGACCATGGGCCTGCGCTCGTTCACGCCGATGGTGATCGCATGCCCCGGCTGCGGGCGGACCACCAGCACCGTGTTTCAGGAACTAGCCGAAAAGATTCAAGGTTATATGCGCCGGCAGATGCCGGTCTGGCGCACGCAATATGCCGGAGTCGAAGAAATGCGCGTGGCCGTGATGGGCTGCGTGGTCAATGGTCCCGGCGAGAGCAAGCATGCCAACATTGGCATCAGTCTGCCGGGTTCTGGCGAGACGCCGGTAGCGCCGGTATTCGTTGACGGCGTGAAGACCGTAACGCTGAAAGGCGACCACATCGCGGAAGAATTTCATCGCCTGGTAGACAACTACGTCGCCAGCCACTACGGCCGATCCGCTGGACTCGACCAGCAGGCGGCGACGAACAGCGGTGAATCCGCACGGGCGCTCGGCTAAGCGATCACCTTATTTCGAGACAAGCAGGCTTCATGACGCAAACGATTCAGGCGGTCCGCGGGATGAACGACGTCCTCCCGGACCAGGCCCCACTATGGGAGTTCTTCGAAGACGCGGTGCGCGGCTGGCTGGTGCAGTACGGCTACCGCAACATGCGCATGCCGATCCTGGAAAAAACCGAACTGTTCGTGCGCTCCATCGGCGAAGTTACCGATATCGTCGAGAAGGAGATGTATACCTTCGTCGATCAGCTCAATGGCGAGAGCCTCACGCTGCGGCCGGAAGGGACGGCCTCCTGCGTGCGCGCAATGATCGAGCACAATCTTCTTTACAACGGCGCGCAACGAGTGTTTTACATTGGTCCCATGTTCCGCCATGAGCGGCCGCAGAAAGGCCGCTATCGGCAGTTTCATCAGGTCGGCGTCGAGGCGCTCGGTTTTCCCGGTCCAGACGTGGATGTGGAGCACATGGTCATGGGCGCAAGCCTGTGGAAGCGGCTGGGTCTAAACGGCCTGCAACTCGAGATCAACACGCTCGGGAACACTGCTTCGCGCAGCCGTTATCGCACGCGGCTCATCGCCTATCTTGAGGAGCATTCCAAGGTGCTTGACGACGACGCGCGGCGGCGGCTGCAAAGCAATCCGCTGCGCGTCCTGGACAGCAAGAATCCGGCGATGCGGGACGTCATCGCAGCCGCACCGAAGCTCGCAGAGGACCTCGATGAGGATTCCCGCCGGCATTTCGAAGAACTGCAGGGCCTGCTGAACAATGCCGGGATCGGGTTTGCGATCAACGATCGTCTGGTGCGCGGTCTGGACTATTACAATGACGTTGTTTATGAATGGACCACCAGCAGGCTGGGCGCACAGGGCACGGTGTGCGCCGGCGGGCGTTACGACGGTCTGATCGAGCAGATTGGCGGCAAGCCTGCACCCGCCTGCGGTTTTGCAATGGGCATCGAACGATTGCTTGCGCTGCTGGGCGAAGCGCAGGTGTCAGTGCCAGCCCGTGCCGCGGATGCCTATCTGGTCCATGGCGGCGAATCGGCAACGCCCTTTGCCTGGAATGTCGCGGAATTGTTGCGTGGGCACGGTCTTTCCGTCGTGCTTCACTGCGGCGGCGGCAGCTTCAAATCGCAGATGAGGCGGGCCGACGCCAGCGGCGCGCGCTTCGCGGTGATCATCGGCGATGAGGAAGCCGGCAGGAATGTCGTTTCGCTCAAGCCGATGCGCGAAGCGGGCGAACAAATGCAGGTCAACGCGGAACAAGCCGCGGCAATGATCCTCAAATCGAACAATTCTTGACTCCACTACTTATAGAAGATTCCACATGGCATTCGATCTCGAAGAACAGGAACAGATAGCCGAACTGAAGCAGTTCTGGAAGCAATACGGCACGCTGATCGTCACGCTGGCCGTGGCTGCGCTGGTGGCGTTCGCCGGCGTGCAGGGCTGGCGTTATTACAAACACAGCCAATCCGAGCAGGCGTCCTTGCTTTTCACCCGGCTCGGGGAAGCCGTGCGCAAGAATGACGTCAACGAAATCCGCACGCTCGGCAAACAGATGATCGACGGGTTCGGCTTCACCGCCTACGGGCCGACGGTGGCCTTGTTGCTGGCTAAGACCAACTACGATAACGGTGAACCGTCCGTTGCGGCCGAGCAACTGCAGTGGGCGATCGACAAAGCCAAGGACGAGGAAACGGCAGATCTGGCACGGCTGCGCCTGGCGGGCATCCGGCTCGATGAGAAGAAATACGACGAGGCGCTCAAGCTGCTGCAAACCAGACACGGCGCAGCAATGGAAACTTTGTATGCGGATCTGCGCGGCGATGTCCTGGTCGCACAGGGGAAAAACGCGGAGGCGCGCACCGCTTACAAGACCGCAATCGAGAAAAGTTTGCCCAGCAGCAGTTACCGTAACGTCGTCCAGATCAAACTCGACGCCTTGGGCGGCGACAAGTGACCGGAGTGTCAGTGCCCCGGGGCCTGATAGTGACGTTGCTGCTGAGCGTTGCGCTCAATGGCTGCGGCAGCAAAGGCCCCCCGCCCGTCAAGCTGGTGGACTTCAAACCTTCGGCGAAGCCAGTGGTCGCATGGAAGGCCAAGGTTGGCGACGCTGGCCGGTACGTCTTTACGCCGGCGATATTCGGCAACAGCGTGTTCGCGGCGAGCAATCGCGGCGACCTGGTGCGGCTGAATGCCGCGAACGGCAAGACTTTATGGCGGCTCAAGACCAAGGCACCGCTGTCAGGTGGAGTCGGCGTAGGCGAGAACATGGTGCTGGTCGGAACATCGAAGGGCTCGGTGCTGGCCTACGATCTCGCAGGCAAGCCGTTGTGGCAGTCGAGGGTGTCGAGCGAAGTGCTCAGCGCACCGCAGGCCACGGGCGATTTTGTCATTGTGCGCAGCGGCGATAGCCGCATCTTCGGCCTGGATGCCCGGGACGGTTCGCGCCGCTGGGAGTACCAGACCACGCCGCCTCCGCTGACATTGCGGGCCAACCCGGGTGTGATCATCGTCGAGGGTTTCGTGATTGCCGGCATGCCGGCGGGCAAGCTCGTCGTGCTCAATATTGCGAATGGGGGGGTGGTCTGGGAAACCGTGGTGGCGGCGCCAAAAGGCGACAACGAACTCGAGCGCATCACCGATATTGCGGGTCCGCCGCTGGTGGAGACGGGCAGGGTGTGCGCCGCGACCTTTCAGGGACGGGCTGCCTGCTACGAAACCCAGAAGGGCGGCCAGTTATGGGCACGCCCGGCGTCCAGTGTCGGCAGTCTGGCGGCCGACGACCTCAGCGTGTATCTGTCGGAAGACAATGGCTCGGTGGTCGCGCTCGACAAGAGCAGCGGCGCCAGCGTGTGGAAACAGAACCAGCTTTCCTACCGCACCCTGAGTGCGCCGTTGGCAATCAAGGATTACGTCGTGGTCGGCGACTTCGAAGGTCAGGTGCATTTCCTGAAATTCGAGGACGGATCGTTCGCTGCACGCATTGCAACCGACGGCGGCGGCATCGCGACAGCGCCCAAATTGATTGAGAATAACAAGGTGCTGCTGCAGACCCGCAAGGGTGGCGTCTACGTCATTGCAATCAAAAAGTAGGCCCGGCGTGCGGTAGCCGTCCGGCCGGTAACCTTCAGTCGTCCCTAAATTCCCATTGAAACCCACTATCGTCCTGGTTGGCCGGCCGAATGTCGGCAAGTCGACCCTCTTCAACCGCATGACGCGCTCGCGCCAGGCGCTGGTAGCCGACATTCCCGGCCTGACTCGCGATCGCCATTACGGGCATGGCAAAACCGGTGCGAGGTCCTTTCTGATTGTGGACACCGGGGGCTTCGAACCGGTGGCCAAGGACGGCATCTACAAAGAGATGGCGCGCCAGACGCGCCAGGCTGTGGACGAAGCCGATGCCGTGCTGCTGCTGGTCGATGCTCGTCAGGGGCTGACCGCTCTTGACAGACAGATTGCCGGCGAATTGCGCAAGACCGCCCGCAGGCTATGGCTGGTGGTCAACAAGGCGGAAGGCCTGGCGCATGAAACGGCCGCTACGGAGTTTCACGAGCTTGGGCTCGGCGAGCCGTTGACCGTGTCGGCATCGCACGGCGAAGGCGTGCACGAACTGGTGGATGTCGTCCTGGAAGAATTTCCCGTCAATGACGACGAGCCGGAACTGGAAGCCCAACAGCCAAAGATAGCGATTGTAGGTCGCCCGAACGTCGGCAAGTCGACCCTGGTCAATACCCTGCTCGGCGAGGAAAGGGTTATCGCCTTCGACCAGCCCGGCACCACCCGGGACAGCATCTACGTCGACTTCGAGCGCAACGGCCGCGCGTACACGCTGATCGATACGGCCGGCGTGCGCCGCCGGGGGCGCAGGGAAGACGTCGCAGAGAAGTTTTCGGTGGTCAAGACGTTGCAGGCCATCGACGATTGCAATGTCGTGGTGCTGGTTCTCGACGTGACGCAGGACATATCCGACCAGGATGCGCATCTGGCGGGCTTCATACTCGAGGCCGGCCGTGCCCTGGTGGTGGCCATAAACAAATGGGATGCCGCCGATGAAGAGTCGCGCGCAACAGCCAAGCGCGACTACGAGCGCAAGCTCAACTTCCTGGACTTTGCGCCGGTGCACTACATTTCAGCGCGCAACGGCGTTGGCGTCCCGGCGCTGCTCGGTTCGGCGAATGCCGCCTATGCTGCTGCCATGGCCAAGCTGTCCACGCCCAAACTCACGCGCGTATTGCTCGCTGCAGTGCAAAAGCAGTCGCCTCCGCGCGCCGGCGTATCCCGCCCCAAACTGCGCTATGCCCATCAGGGGGGCATGAATCCGCCGCTGATCCTGATTCACGGCAACGCCCTGAATCATGTGCCGGACAGTTACCGCCGGTACCTCGAGCGCGCGTTCATGGCCGCTTTCGATTTGCGCGGCACTCCCGTAAAAGTGTCTTTCAAACAGGGCCGGAATCCCTTCGCGGGCCGCCGGAAAGGTTGATTTCCGCCCGGTTTTTCCGCCCGATGGTATTGCGCCCTGAAATCCAGTACAGTAAACCCGGGTCGAAAAATAGAATAAGGAGCAGCCATGAGCGCGAAAGGCCAGTTGTTGCAAGACCCATTTCTGAATGCGTTGCGCAAAGAGCATGTGCCGGTGTCGATTTATCTGGTGAATGGAATCAAGCTGCAGGGACAGATCGAATCGTTCGACCAGTACGTTGTCCTGCTGAAGAACACCGTGACGCAGATGGTCTACAAGCATGCGATTTCCACCGTCGTGCCGGCGCGTCCGGTGAACTTGTCTTTGGAGCAGGGGTCCGAAGACTGAGTGTTGGTCAATCCCGTTTCAGCCGCTTTGGCGTTCCCGTCCTTGCCGTCATCCCGACCTGCGGGATGCAGGGCGTGATTTCGCTCGCCGTCAGGCCGGTTTCGACCCCGATCCTTCCGATGTTTGATCGCCCAAGCGGCGGCGACCGCGCCGTCCTCGTCAATCTCGATTTCGGCAATGTGGATTTTGCCGAGTCGCAGGAGGAAATTCGCCGGCTCGCCGAAAGCGCGGGTATCGAAGCGCGGGCAACCATCAAAGGAAAACGGCAGCGGCCCGACGCGGCCACATTTGCCGGTTCCGGCAAGGTCGATGAGATCGCTGACGCGTTGCAATCTGCCGGCGCATCGCTGGTGTTGTTCAATCACGATCTGTCACCCGCGCAGCAGCGCAATCTAGAGAAGCGCTTCAACTGCCGGGTTGTCGATCGCAGCAGCCTGATCCTGGATATCTTCGCGCAGCGCGCGCGTTCGCACGAAGGCAAGTTGCAGGTCGAACTGGCCCAACTCGAGCACCTGGCAACGCGACTGATCCGCGGCTGGACCCACCTGGAGCGCCAGAAAGGCGGCATCGGCCTGCGCGGCCCCGGTGAAACCCAATTGGAAACCGACCGCCAGTTGCTGCGCAAGCGAGTCAAGGTTCTCAAGGACAAGCTTGCCACCGTGCTTCGTCAGCGACAGACCCAGCGCCGCGCGCGCCAGCGCGGTCAGGGCCTGTCGGTCTCGCTCGTCGGCTATACCAACGCCGGCAAGTCCACGCTGTTCAACCGGCTTACGCACAGCGAAACCTATGTCGCGGACCAGTTGTTCGCGACGCTGGATACGACTTCACGGCGCATCAGCGGAGCCGACGGCGCGTCGATCATCATGTCGGATACGGTCGGTTTCATCCGTGATCTCCCGCCTACTCTGGTGGCGGCGTTCAGCGCGACGCTGGAAGAAACCGTGCGTGCCGATTTGTTGCTGCATGTGGTGGATGCCGCAAGCGCGGCGCGCGACGATCAGATCGCGGAGGTGAACAAGGTGCTGGTCGAAATCGGCGCCGATTCCGTGCCCCAGGTGATGGTGTTCAACAAGATCGACGCGACCGCCCTGCAACCCGGGGTCGATCGCGACGAGTATGGTAAAATCGGCGCAGTTCGCATAAGCGCGAAAACCGGTGCCGGCATCGAATTCCTGCGCTCCATGCTGGCTGAATTGCACGAAACGCAGCGCAACGCCGTAGGAGTTGCTGCAGCCTGAATCCAATGGTCCTCAAGCAGGACCGGCCTCCTGTCAAATTGAAAGCAAACACCAATGGCATTGAATGATCCACAGTGGGGAAAGCGCGGCAACGACGGCCCCCCCGATCTCGATGAATTATGGCGTCGTTTGAATCAGCGGCTAAATTCCCTGTTCGGCGGCAAGGGCGGTGGCGGCGCTGCGTCGCCCGGCCCGACCAGGCGCCAGTTCGGCGGCGGTTTTGGCCTGCTGGTTGTGCTGGTGCTTGTGGTATGGCTGGCCAGCGGTTTTTACATCGTCGACGCCAGTCAGCGCGGCGTAGTGCTGCGCTTCGGCAAGTTTGTCGAGTCCACGCAGCCGGGCCCGCGCTGGCATCTGCCGTGGCCGATCGAATCCGCGGAAGTGATCAACGTGACCGGTGTTCGCACCGTGGAAATCGGCTATCGCAATAACGTCAAGAGCAAAGTGCAGAACGAATCACTGATGATCACGGACGACGAGAACATCATCGACATCCAGTTCGCCGTGCAATACATCCTCAAGGATCCCCAGGACTACCTGTTCAACAATCGCGATGCCGATAAGTCCGTCATGCAGGCGTCCGAATCGGCGATCCGCGAAGTCGTCGGCAAGAACAAGATGGATTTCCTGCTTTCCGGGGGCAAGGAAAAAATTGTCGAGACAGTGCAGATCCTGCTGCAGAAAATCCTCGACCGCTACAAGACTGGCATTACCATCACGCGGGTGACCATGCAGGACGCGCAGGCGCCCGAGGAAGTCCAGGCCGCGTTCGCCGATGCGGTCAAGGCCGGCCAGGATCGCGAACGCCAGATCAACGAAGGCCAGTCCTATTTTAACGACGTCGTGCCGAAAGCAAAAGGCACGTCGGCGCGGCTGCTTCAAGAAGGCGAAGGGTATCGGCAGAGCGTGATTGCCAGCGCCGAGGGCGAGGCATCGCGTTTCAGCCAGATCGTCACGGAATACAGCAAGGCGCCGGTGGTGACACGCCAGCGTCTTTACCTCGACGCAATGCAGCAGGTGCTTGCCAACTCCAGCAAGGTCGTGATCGACCAGAAAGGCGGCGGCAACCTGCTTTACCTGCCGCTAGACAAACTTATGCAGATGAGCGCCAGTGCAATTCCGCCGGTTGATGCAGGCGCGAAGCAGGCGGCTCCGGAGGCGGTCGTGCCGACACCGGCACCGACGGAATCTTCGCCGCGCTCACGCGATGCGTTCCGCAGTCGCGACCGGGAGGCACGATGAAAGCCAGCGTCAGCACCGTGCTGATTGCCATCGTGGTCGCTCTGGTTGTGGCCAGCCTGAGTCTGTTCACCGTCGATCAGCGCCAGAATGCCATCGTGTTCCGGCTGGGCGAAATCGTTTCGGTAAAAAATTCGCCTGGGTTGTATGTCAAGGTGCCGCTGGTCGACAACGTGCGCTATTTCGACGCCCGCATTCTTACGCTCGATGCCGAAGAAGCGCAGAAGTTCGTCACTTCCGAGAACAAGCCGGTGCTGGTGGATTCCTTCGTCAAATGGCGCATTGTCGACGTCAAGCAGTACTACAAGAGCGTGCAGGGTGACGAAGGCCTGGCGCGCGTGCGGCTCGCCCAGGCAGTCAACGGCAGTCTGCGCGAAGAGTTCGGCAAGCGCACGATCCATGAAGTCGTCTCGGGCGAGCGCGAACAGATTGTGGACCTGATGCGCGAGCGCGCGGACCAGATTGCGCGCGAGATCGGCGTCCAGGTCCTCGACGTGCGTTTGAAGAGGGTTGACTTCACGCCTGAGATCAGCGAATCCGTTTACGGCAGGATGCAGGCCGAGCGCAAGCGCGTGGCCAACGAACTGCGCTCTACCGGCTTTGCGGAGGCGGAGAAAATCCGCGCTGATGCCGACAAGCAGCGCCAGGTGGTGATCGCCCAGGCCTACCGCGATGCCCAGCGTCTGAAGGGCGACGGTGACGCCAAGGCTTCCGCGATCTACGCGCGGGCCTTTGAGCGAAATCCCGAGTTCTACGCGTTCTATCGCAGTCTGGAAGCCTATCGGCAAAGCTTCAAGACCAAGGGAGACCTGCTGATACTCGAGCCGAATTCGGAATTCTTCAAGTACCTGAACAACCCGGCGGGACGCGCAAAATAATCAACGGCGGTAGTGGGCGAAAGGCCGCTTGCGCGCGGTGGGAAGACAACGATGGAAGCTTATACGAATACCCTGATGACGGCCGTCGCCCTGATGCTGGTCATCGAAGGCCTGCTTCCCTTCCTGCTTCCGACGGTATGGCGCGATGCCTTCCGCCGGCTGACGGAAATGTCCGACGGCCAGATCCGGTTCGTGGGCCTGTCCTCGATGCTGGCCGGACTGCTGCTGCTTTTCCTGACGAAATAGCCCAACATAGCCTTTTGAACCGCGGCGATGCGCACGGGTCGGTCCTCCGTGCCGAATGATCATGCAGAAATGGCTGCTTCCCGAGTACATCGAAGATCTCCTGCCCGGCGAGGCGGCGAGAGTGGAGTTGTTACGCCGTCGCATCCTCGACCTGTTCTTTGCGCATGGCTATGAACTGGTGGTTCCGCCGATGCTGGAATATCTCGATTCGCTGCTGACCGGCACGGGCCACGACCTGGATCTGAGAACCTTCAAGCTGGTGGACCAGTTATCCGGGCGATTGCTGGGATTGCGCGCGGATATGACGCCGCAGGTGGCGCGCATCGACGCGCATTTGCTCAACCGTCAGGGTGTCACCCGATTGTGCTATGCGGGTACGGTGCTGCATACGCAGCCTTCCGGGCTGCTGCGTACCCGCGAGCCGATGCAGATCGGCGCCGAGATCTTTGGTCACGCCGGGCTGGAGAGCGACATCGAAATCCAGACACTGATGTTGCGTGCGCTGCGCGCGACGGGCGTGAATGGCGTCCACCTCGATATCGGCCATGTGTCCGTGTTCCGCGCGCTGATTACCCGGGCAGGCGCGAGCGCGCAGCAGGAAGCGGAACTGTTTCAGGTGCTGCAGGCCAAGGACGTGCCGGCATTGCGCGAGCTGTCAAACGGGCTCAATGCGACGACGCGCGAGGCTTTGCTGTTGTTGCCGGAACTCTACGGCGGAACCGAGGTGCTGACCACGGCTCGCAAGCGCCTGCCGCCGTATCCGGAACTGATCGCGTGTCTCGATGCGCTCGCGCAAATCGGAGGGCAGTTGAACGGTGACGTGCAGGAACTGTGCTTCGATCTCGCGGAGCTGCGCGGATATCATTATCACAGCGGTGTGGTGTTCGCCGCCTATGCCGGCAACCGGCCGGAAGCGATCGCGCGCGGCGGACGTTATGATGAAGTCGGCCGCGCCTTCGGCCGCGCCCGTCCGGCAACCGGATTCACGATGGATTTGCGCGAGCTCGCCGAGATGGCGAACGAAGAGGCGCGGCCGCTGCGCGTACTCGCCCCCTATCGACCGGCCGATGCCGCCCTGCAGGCCGAGGTTGCAAGGTTGCGCGCAGACGGTGCGATTGTCGTGTCGGACCTGCCGGGTCACGATGCGAACCGCGCGGAACTCGATTGCTCGCAGCAACTGGTCGCCACGGATGGCATCTGGAAGCTGGAGTCGCTCGCTTCAGGCCAACGAAACCGGAAGCAAACGAAGCATAACCAGAGGTCTTGATGGCAAGCAACGTTGTAGTCATTGGCACCCAGTGGGGTGACGAAGGCAAAGGCAAGGTGGTCGACTGGCTGACCGATCACGCGCAGGGGGTGGTGCGTTTCCAGGGCGGTCACAATGCGGGACACACGCTGGTCATCGCCGGGCGCAAGCAGATCCTGCGGTTGATTCCGTCCGGCATTCTGCATGAAGGCGTCAGTTGCTACATCGGCAACGGCGTGGTGTTGTCGCCGACGGCGCTGCTGGAGGAGATCGCCGAACTGGAATTGGCCGGCGTCGACGTGCGCTCGCGACTGAAAATCAGCGATGCCTGTCCGCTCATTCTCGCCTATCACGTGGCGATCGATCAGGCCCGCGAGACGGCAAAGGGCCTGGGAAAGATCGGTACGACCGGCCGTGGAATCGGGCCGGCCTACGAGGACAAGGTCGCGCGCCGCGCAATCCGCCTGCAGGACCTGTTCGTTGCCGGCAGATTCGAAGAAAAGCTGCGCGAAGTGCTCGATTTCCACAATTTCGTCCTCGCGCATTACCTGAAGGCAAAGCCGGTTGATTTTCAAAAGACGCACGATGAAACTCTCGCGTTGAGCGAGCAGCTTGCGCCGATGATTGCCGATGTGCCGCGCGCACTTTACGACGCGCACCGCGCCGGCAAGAATCTGCTGTTCGAAGGTGCGCAGGGAACGTTGCTCGACATCGATCACGGGACTTATCCATTCGTGACTTCGAGCAATTGTGTCGCCGGCGCGGCGGCGGCGGGTGCCGGTGTCGGGCCGCAGATGCTGCATTACGTGCTCGGCATCACCAAGGCTTATACCACGCGGGTCGGCTCGGGACCGTTTCCGACTGAACTGGACGACGATATTGGCGAGCAGCTGCGCACGCGCGGGAGGGAATTCGGCTCAGTGACGGGGCGGCCGCGACGCTGCGGCTGGTTTGATGCCGCAGCGCTCAAGCGTTCGGTTCAGATCAACGGCGTGTCCGGCTTGTGCATAACCAAGCTGGACGTGCTCGATGGCGTGGAGGCGCTGCAAGTTGGTGTTGGTTACATGCGCGGCGGTGAACGGATCGACATTTTGCCGTCCGGCGCCGACGCATCGGCCGGCTGCGAACCGATTTACGAGGAAATGCCGGGATGGACACAGAGCACCGTCGGCATCACGCGTTACGAGGATTTGCCGGCGAATGCGCGTAATTACCTCAAACGTATCGAGCAGGCAGGTGCGGTGCCGGTGGACATGATATCGACCGGCCCCGATCGTAACGAAACCATCGTCCTGCGTCATCCGTTCAAGCGGGGGTAGTCAGTGCACAGGCGAGGAATGTCGCGGGAAGAGCTGCCGGGGAATGTTGATCTGGTGCCGAGAAGAGGACTCGAACCTCCACAGTGTTGCCACCGCCAGGACCTGAACCTGGTGCGTCTACCAATTCCGCCATCTCGGCACGAGAGGGCGCAAAATGTAATGGGAAAGCGCTGCTTTGTCAACGCAGCGGCGCTTGTCTCCAACCGATTTTCGAAATGAAAACCACAAAGAAAACTTCCAGGCCTGCCAGCGGCAAGGCCGTTGCCCGCGGGCGCGCCGCGGACATCCGCGCACGCGATCCTTTTCTGGAGCGTGAACAATCGCGCTACGAGCATCCGCTGCCCAGCCGCGAACATATTCTCGACGTCCTGCTCGAACAGGGCGTTCCGGTATCGGTGGACAGAATGGCGCAACT
>JANOGH010000429.1:0-1785 GCA_031414075.1 Betaproteobacteria bacterium
GCCCCGTCCGGCAACATGACTCGTTACCAGTCGTTCGAGACAATTGCCGCGAAGATATGGCCGATTGCGGGTGCGGGAATCGAGGAGCATTTCCTTCACGTAACCCGCCAGTTGATTCCGATACCAAATCCGGAAATGACAAAATTTATGTCGGCCCAGGAACAATCGTTCGAGGTGCAGGTGGGCAAAGGCATGGTCAACCTTCGCCAGCCATTGGGGCATGCCATAGTCATAGGCGTACTCTGCACGAATCGTCAACTCTTGGTAAAGAACATTTACCCGCGTCGCCAGGGGAATCGGGCGGAACCGGAAGCCGCGGTCGGTTGGGATTTGACTTAATGCCGCATTCCCTTCCGCAATCAGCCGAAAAGAGGGCTGCTTGCTCTGGACCGCGGTTCGTGGCGCCTGATACATCAGCGAAACAAGATCGTTATCCAGATACGGCGAGCGAGGCGTCAGCTCGGATTGTTCCATCGAGAATCGCGCATAGTGGTACCAAGGAACTTGCTTGAACGCAATGAATGAGACGGGGTGACCCTGGGCCTCCTCGGCATAAGTGGTCTCGGTCGCCTTCACCTGGCGCTCGAAGCCAGCATCGAAAAGGCCATCCTGCAATGAGCCCGGGCCGAAAGCCACATTACCCCGCAAAATCTCCGATCCGTAATTTCCAGTGAGCCGAACCGGCGCGATCTCCCGGGCGATCCGGTTCACGTACAACTCCGCCGCACCGGTCAGGTCCATGGCACCGTCCGAGACGCAAATCGCCTTCGTGGCGAGGGCCGGAAAATCCTCGAGGAATTCCCGGCCCACCGGAATAACCCGATGCGGCTGGCCGCAGACCTGCGCCACCTTCCTCGCCAACCGCACGTCAGCGCAATCGCGGTAACTTCCACCGAAAGTATAGCAAGGGAGCGTTTCGGGCGGAGCTTGCGCCCAAGCCATGATCATCCGGCCATCAATCCCACCCGTAAGCGACAGGCCAATCGGCTGTTCATTGCGGAAATACCTTGGTAAAATGCGCTCAAAAGTCTCTTTCAGCTTTTCATAGAACTGCGGCTCGCTGAGCAGAGGCTGGCTCTCCCAGGTTTCCTTCTGGAAGTAAGTCTCCTTCCGAGCCGGCTGACCGGAAGAAAAGATCCTGCGGGCAGCGCCCGGCAGCAGAGAAACTCCGCGAAAGAGGGTCCGGTTCTGCAGGGGGCAACCGCAGGAAACGAGTTCGCCAACACTCTGGAAGTCGAGCTTCCGCAGCTCCGGCAATACTTTGAGTAACGATTTGGCTTCCGACGAAAAATAGAATCCAGATTCATTTTCGTGATAATAAATTCTTTGGAGCCCATAGCGGTCGTTGAACAGCACAACGCTTTTCTCGCGAAGATCCACGAGAACACCGCTGAACCAGCCGTTAAGTTTTTCAAGAAACTGGATTCCAATCACCTCATAAAGGTGTACCAGAGAACTTGGATTGTCCGGGCTGAATTGGTGTCCGTTGGCTCGGAGAGTTTTGGTTTGCCCGCCATTGGCAAAGATCTGTCCAAAAAATATCAAACAGATGTTTTTCGCTTCATTCCAGATCGGCAAGCAATCAGAAAATGACCCCTGATGACAGGCCCAGCCGAGCGCGACACCAAGCTTGGCGTCAGAGTAGGTCCCGTAATTGTCGAACCGCTCGCGCTGCAGCGGTTTGAGCATGGCATCACGTCTTGCCTCCATCGCCCCGCTAGGAAGCTTCCCGACGATTCCAACAATTCCGGGCATAAGCGAATCAGAGCCCGGTGGTCTTCTGTT
>JANOGH010000430.1:0-7006 GCA_031414075.1 Betaproteobacteria bacterium
GCCAAGCGAGAGCGAACTGGGCGGCTACAAGGAAGTGATCGCCAAAATCATCGGCTTCGGCGCGTACTCGAAGCTCAAGTTCGAATCGGGTGGGCATCGTGTGCAACGGGTGCCGGCAACCGAGACGCAGGGCCGCATTCATACCAGTGCCTGTACGGTGGCCGTGATGCCGGAAGCCGATGCGATCGAAGACGTCGTGCTCAATCCGGCGGAGTTGCGTATCGACACATTCCGCGCCTCCGGCGCCGGCGGCCAGCACATCAACAAGACCGATTCCGCCGTGCGCGTGACCCATTTGCCCACCGGTATTGTTGTCGAATGCCAGGACGATCGCTCCCAGCACAAGAACAAAGCGCAAGCGTTGTCCGTGCTGGCCGCGCGGATCAAGGACAAGCAGGTGCGCGAACGGCAGGCGAAGCAGGCGGCGACGCGCAAGTCGCTGATCGGCAGCGGCGATCGCTCGGAGCGCATTCGCACTTACAACTTTCCGCAGGGAAGGGTGACGGATCATCGCATCAACCTGACGCTCTACAAGATCGACCAGATCATGGATGGGGCACTCGACGACCTGATCGACGCATTGCTCGCCGAACATCAGACGGAGCTGCTTGCTACGATGGCCGAAGAGACGTTCGCCACGCAGGCGTGAACCCGACCATTGGCAGACTGCTCGACGAAGCGGCACGCAATCTTGCCGCGAATGCGGACCTTGTCGAGGCGAGGCGGGAAGCGCAAATACTATTCGGGCATGCAACGGGGGTTACCCGAGGCTGGCTTTCGTCGCACCGCGATGAGGCAGCCGATCCATCCGCGGCCGAACCTTTCCGCGAACTCGTCAGGCGCCGGCGAGCCGGCGAGCCGGTCGCTTATCTGGTCGGCAGGCGGGAATTTTACGGACTCGAGTTCCGCGTGACCCCGGATGTATTGATTCCGCGCGCGGATACGGAAACGCTGGTGGACGTGGCGCTCGAAAAACTGGTGGAGGGGACGCAACCTGATGTGCTGGATCTCGGCGCTGGCAGCGGCTGCATCGCCATAGCCATAGCCCATGAACGGCCCGCAGCGCGCGTCACCGCAACCGACGTTTCGGAAACCGCACTGAAGGTTGCGCGTGACAACGCCGTCGCAATCGGCGTGGACGTCGAACTTGTAAGCGGCGCGTGGTTCGAACCACTGGCTGGCCGCCGATTCGACCTGATCGTCTCCAATCCGCCGTACGTGGCTACGGGAGATCCGCATCTGCAACAGGGCGACTTGCGCTTTGAGCCCGCAACCGCGCTGGCATCGGGGACGGACGGTCTGGCCGACATTCGCATCATCGTTGCGCATGCGCCGGGGTATCTGCGCGAGGGAGGTTGGTTGCTGTTCGAGCACGGCTGCGACCAGGCCGATGTTTGCAGAGACCTTTTGCGCGACACGGGCTTTGGCGAGGTGGTCAGCCGTGCCGATATCGCCGGATTGCCGCGCGTGGCGGGCGGACGGCTATTGACGTCGAAATCGCCGAATCGTTAACATCGTAACTGTTCAACAGGAGTGACTCCGCGGTTGAGACTCCTTCACCTATCCAGAGGTACCACTCATGAGCGCTCAGGACAAAATCAAGCAGCAGGTAGCAAGCAATTCGATCGTGCTGTACATGAAGGGCACACCGGACGCGCCGATGTGCGGGTTCAGCGCATCTGCAGTGCAGATTCTCGAGGCTTGTGGCGCGGAAAACGTGGCCACGGTCGATGTGCTGAGCGACCAGGAAGTGCGTCAGGGCATCAAGGAATTTTCCAACTGGCCGACGATTCCGCAGCTCTACGTGAACGGCGAATTCGTCGGCGGCGCGGATATCATGCGCGAGATGTACCAGTCCGGCGAGCTGCAGAAGCTATTCGGCAAAGTCCTATAATTCCCTTTTGCCTGCCCGGATCGGGCAGGCGCGCTAACCTTTGTTCAATCAGAATTCGCTTACCGATGATGACCTATCGTGGTATTCACGACCTGGGCGGCTTGCCTGCGGGCAAGGTCGAGGCCAGCGAGCATGACTACGCATTGTGGGAAAAGCGCGTCGATGCGCTCCTGGTGCTGTTGTCGAAGAAGGGCCACGTGACGGTGGACGAACTGCGCCGGAATATCGAGACGCTGGGCGCTGACGCCTACGACAAAATGAGTTATTACGAACGCTGGATTTACTCGATCACGCAGACGCTGATCCAGCGCGGCATCATCACCATCGACGAACTCGGCAGCAGCATTGCGCAGGCGCAGGCCCATGGCGAGCGCTGACCGGATCGATCCGAAATTCGTTACCGGCGATGCGGTCGCCGTGCGTGCCGTTTATCCGGTGGGCCACGTCCGTACGCCTTATTACATCCGCGGCAAGCGCGGCGTCATCGAACGGCTGTGCGGCGTGTATTGCAATCCCGAAGAGCTGGCCTATGCCCGCCCGGGACTGCCGAAGCAGCCGCTGTACCGTGTGCGTTTCCTGCAGCGCGACGTCTGGCCCCGATACTCGGGCCAGGCCGCCGATACGGTGGACGTCGAAATCTATCAGCACTGGCTCGAACCGGACCGATAAGCATGCCGCACGATCACGATCATCCACACGATCATGCCCGATCCCGCGGGCAGGCCGAACCGCACCGGCATCCTCCCTTGCGCGCGGATCAGGACGACACCGTTACCTATTGGCGGGCGATGGAGATTGCGGTACGCGGCCTGCTGATCGAAAAAGGCATCCTCAGCGCGGACGAAGTGCGCCGCGCCGTCGAAGACATGGACAGTCGCTCACCGCTGCAGGGTGCGCGGATTGTGGCGAAAGCGTGGACCGATCCCGAATTCCGCAGATTACTCCTTGCCGATGGCAATGCCGCCTGCGAGGCGCTCGGCATGGAGGGCGGCATCTACAAGCTGATCGTCGTCGAGAATACCGATGACGTGCACAACGTCATCGTCTGTACGCTGTGCTCCTGCTATCCGCGCTGGCTGCTCGGCCTGCCGCCGGACTGGTACAAGAGCCGCAACTACCGTTCGCGGGTGATCAATGAACCGCGCGAGGTGCTCCGCGAATTCGGCACGGAAATCGCGGGCGACGCAGTGGTACGGGTGCACGATTCTACCGCCGACATGCGCTATCTCGTGCTGCCGAAGCGCCCCGCCGGTACCGATGGATGGCCGGAGGACAAGCTCGCTGCGCTGATCACGCGCGACTCCATGATCGGGGTAGCCTTCGCTACGACGCCATGACGGTCGGTTCGAAACGCCACGCATGGCCCTGTTCCAACTGAATCAACCGGTCGAGGCACGGCGATGAAATCGCCCCGTCTCGAAGCGATCAGGAGCATTGCCTTCCGCCAGCCGCGGCGGTTCCAGCCGCCGGCGAAAGGCGAAGTGCTCGTCAACGGCGATCGTCGCTACTTCATAGGCGATGCGATCGGGCAGGGCGGGTTCGGCATGGTGTACGAGTGCATCGACGACTGGGGCAATCCGCTGGTCGCCAAGATCCTCATTCCGCACGACCAGTCCTACCGTGAGGTGCGCCGCGTCTGGCAGGAGGAATTGCGCAAGCTCCTGGTCATGCGTCATCCGAACATCACCTTCGTCTACGACGCTTTCGAGCACAAGGACACTTTCTATCTCATCATCGAGCGCTGCAGTTTCCCGCTGTCGCGTCTGATCAAGCGTCTGGGGCTGGATGCCGATCGCTGGATTCCCTACGTCGCCCGCGATGTGCTGCAGGCGCTCGACTACATCCACGCAGCGGGTTACGTGCACAAGGATTTGCATCCCGGCAATGTGTTCGTCACAGAGCAGCGGCGCAAGCGCAGGATGATCAAGGAACAGGTCTGGTCGTTCAACGTCGGCGATCTCGGCCTGACCCGGCTCGAGTCCGATATTCGTGTGTTCCAGACTCTGCTCGCCGACTGGATGCGTCCGCCGGAAGCCTTCGAACCCGAAAAGTTCGGCGCGATCGGGCGTCATGTGGATATCTACCAGACCGGACTGCTGTTGCTGGCATTGATGCTCAAGGAAATTCCCTACTTCACTCGCGAGGAAGTTCTCGGTGGTATTCCGCAGGCGCTGGCGGCCAAGCACGATTCCAAATTCGGACCGGTCGTGGCAAAGGCGCTGCGTCGCCACGTGGAATGGCGCACGCAGACCGCGCTGGAATTCTGGCGCGAACTCTCCGCCGTGGCGGGCGACAACCCCTGAGATTGCCTGCAGCCGTTGCAATAGCGGGAATTCAACAACATCGGCGTGCCTGCAATTCTCCCGCGAGGCCGGATCGCACTCTGCCCGCGTCGTCACCGAGAAATCAGCGGCGTGGGTGGTTGATCGTCGCGGCGATAACTGCAGCAACAATCAGGCAGGCAAAACAGATCAGCGACCACTCCGCGATCGACAGGCCGAGGAACCGCCACAGCACTTTCGTGCAGTCGCCCGTGCCGCGAAAAATCATCGGCAGGGCTTCCGTCAGCGGGAAGGATTCGAGCATGAAGCCGACGTCCGCTCCGCAGTCGAAAATCCTGGGTGGATTGTGTTCGAGATAAACATGCCGGATGGCCACGCCGCCGCCGGTTGCGGCCATCACTGCCAATAACCCGCTGTAGATCCGGCGCCCAAGCAAAGCGGGATCATGGATGGCGGCGACCAGCGCGATGACGCCGACGAAGATGAAAGCATAGCGCTGCAGGTTGCACATCGGGCAGGGTTCCAGGCCGAGCGAATGCTGAAGAACCAGGGCGTAGCCGATCAGCCCGGCGCAGACCAGGAAGATCGCCAGATAAACGAGCCTAGAGTTGAGGGGCATCAGATTTTTCCCAGGGCCTGGTCGAGGTCGGCGATGAGGTCGTCCACGTCCTCGATGCCGACCGACAATCTCACCAGGGAATCGGTGATGCCCAGCCGGGCTCGCAATTCCACCGGCAAGGACCCGTGGCTCATGGTGACCGGATGTCCGATCAGGCTCTCCACGCCGCCCAGACTTTCCGCGAGCGTGAATACCGTGCAGGCTTCCAGGGCGCGGCGGACGCCGGCCATGTCGGTTCTCAGGTAGAGCGCGATCATCGCGCCGAAGCCGTTCATCTGTTTGGCTGCGAGCAGATGCTGGGGATGGTTCGGCAGACCGGGGTAAATTACCCTCTCTATCTTCGGATGCGACTTCAGCCACGCGGCCAGATGCATGGCATTGCCGCAGTGCTGCTTCATCCTCAGCGGCAGCGTCTTCACGCCGCGCAATGCGAGGAAACTGGAGAACGGATCCAGGATCGCGCCGATCGCGTTCTGCATGAATTCCAGTTTCTCCGCAATGTCGGTGCGATCCTTCACGATGACGGCGCCACCGACCATATCGGAGTGACCATTGATGTATTTTGTTACCGAATGCAGAACGATGTCGATGCCAAGGTCGAGCGGGCGTTGCACGTAAGGCGAGGCGAAGGTGTTGTCCACGACCGTCAGAATACCGCGAGCCTTGCCGATCTTCGCGACTTGTTCCAGGTCGGTGATCTTGAGCAGCGGATTCGAAGGCGTCTCCACCCAGATCATTTTCGTCTCCGGCTGAATCGCCTTTTCCAGCGAGCCGGCGACATTCGGATCGGCGTAGCTCGTCTTCAGACCCATGGAACGCTTGCGCACGCGCTCGAACAGCCGCCAGGAACCGCCGTACAGGTCATCCGCCGCGACGATGTGGCTGCCTGCATCCAGCAGTTCCAGCACGGTGCTGCTGGCCGCGAGCCCGGAGGCGAAGGCGAATCCCCGCGTACCGCCTTCGAGATCGGCGATGCAGCGCTCGAACGCATGCCGGGTCGGATTTTGCGAGCGGGCGTATTCGTAACCGGTGTGCACGCCCGGTGATTGCTGCTTGAATGTGGAGGTGGCAAAGATCGGCGTCATCACCGCGCCGGTGGTCGGATCAGGCGACTGCCCGGCATGGATGGAACGGGTGGCGAAGCCTAGCTTGGATTTGTCGTTTTTCATGATCGAATCTTACCTGTTGAACTGGTATCCGGGTGCGTGTTGTGGGCACATGAAAATCAAAGAACCACATTCACCGCAGCAGCTTCAGCCGTAAGTGTTTCACCTTAAGGACGCGGAGGACGCAGAGGAAAAACGCGAACAATAAATTGACATGAACTGCGGCCATGCACCGATTGGTGGCAACAGCCATTGATCTTGCCAATCTTCCAGTTTCTCGCATTTGAATTTCCTCTGCGTCCTCTGCGTCCTCCGCGTCCTCTGCGGTGAGGGCGTGTACTTGGACGTCAGGGCGCGCGATTGCGAAGGTGATTCAGGACGTCCATGCGGGTAACGAGACCATAAAACTTGCCGTTGTCGACGACGATAGCCACGTGCCCCTTGTTGAAGGCCT
Organism: Betaproteobacteria bacterium; assembly: GCA_031414075.1. Lineage (GTDB taxonomy): Bacteria > Pseudomonadota > Gammaproteobacteria > Burkholderiales > JACQAP01 > JACQAP01. Next base: position 6,356 of record JANOGH010000430.1, read on the forward strand.
CCAGCAGTTTCGGCAGGGGGGTTTTCAGGCCGACGGTGTCGATCCTCTGCGTCATGGCCGTGCGCACCGGGTCGCTGAAGCGCACCGGATTACCCTGCGCTGCGGTGAGCAGGTCCCACTCGTCGATGATGCCGACCACCTTGCCGCCTTCCAGCACCGGAAGCTGCGAGATGTCGTAGAGCTTCATGCGCGCGTAAGCAGTCATGAGCTTGTCGTCGGGCGCAATGGTCACGGTGGCGCGTTCTTCATGGCGGCGGGTGATCAGGTCGCGCAGGTCGCCGAACTGCTCGCGCTTGAGCAGGCCCTGGTCGATCAGCCAGTAGTCGTTGAAGACCTTCGATAGATACTTATTGCCGCTGTCGCAGACGAAGGTGACCACGCGCTTCGGTGTCTTCTGTTCGCGGCAATATCGCAGCGCGGCGCCGATCAGCGTGCCGGATGACGAGCCGGCGAGGATGCCTTCCTTCTCAAGCAGCTTGCGCACCGTGGCGCAGGCCTCCTCATCGCTGATCGAATAGGCCTTCTTTACCCGCGAGAAATCCGCGATCGGCGGAATGAAGTCTTCACCAATACCCTCGACGATCCAACTGCCGGCTTCGCCGTACTTGCCGGTGTGGACATAATCGGCCAGCACCGAACCAACCGGATCGG
>JANOGH010000431.1:0-10940 GCA_031414075.1 Betaproteobacteria bacterium
CATCGACGCCACGACGGTCTCGCCGGAAGGTATTGCCAAGCTGAGAGGCGTGAACGTGGACAGCCTGCCGAGGGTGAGCGGCAATCCGCGACTGGGTGCGCCGATCGCGAACGTGCCGAAGCTGATCTGCATCGGCCTCAACTATGCCGATCACGCCAAGGAATCCGGTCTGCCAATCCCGCTGGAGCCGGTGGTGTTCATGAAAGCGATCACCGCGATCACCGGACCGAACGACGACGTGAAACTGCCCCGGGGTTCGAAGAAGGGCGACTGGGAAGTCGAGCTGGCCTTTATCATCGGCAAGAAGGCGCAGAGCGTTGCGGAGGCCGACGCGCTGAGCTACGTCGCCGGCTACCTGATCTGCAATGACGTCTCCGAGCGCGAATGGCAACTCGAGCACGGCAGCCAGTGGTCGAAGGGCAAGAGTTTCGACACCTTTGCGCCGCTCGGTCCCTGGTTCGTGACAGCGGACGAAATCAAGGATCCGCAGAACCTCGCCATGTGGCTGGACGTCAACGGCCAGCGCAAGCAGACCGGCAGTACCAGTACGATGATTTTCGGCGTGAAGAAGCTGGTGTCTTATCTGTCGTACATCTGCACGCTGACGCCCGGCGACGTGGTGAGCACCGGCACCCCGCCCGGCGTGGGCATGGGAATCAAGCCGGCGCCGCAGTTCCTCAAAGCCGGCGACGAGATGCGTGTGGGCATCGACGGTCTCGGCGAACAGAAGCAGAAAGTACACGGCGGGTGAGCCTGCGGGACTCCGGACCGAGCATGATCCGCTTTGCCGCAATTGCGCTATTGAGTACGCTGATTGCCGCCAGAGCGTGGGCGGCGGAGCAGCAGCTCGCGCCAGACGAGTCGGGCATATCGGCGCAGGCGCGCCCGACCTATTCGCTGGACGCCAGGCCCCACGTCAACAGGCTCGATTTCGATTTTCGGACCGGCGAATCGACCGCCTGGCTGAACGCCGATGGCGACTTTCACTTGCATGGCTGGGTGAAGCACCGCAGCCTGGTGTGCGCCACTTACCAGATGGGGGTACGTTTCGGCATCGGCGCGCCGGCCTGCCTGAACGTCGAGTGGATTTCCGATCCGGTTTACGTCACGTCGCAATTCCAGTGCAACGGCGCGCGCGTGGAGCATACCGGCGGCGATACCGCGCCGGACATGGGCGCGCAGATCGCGAGGATCAGTTGCGCCGAACGCGTGATCCGCTGCAGCGGATCCTGTAAATGACAAAGAGGCGAGTCATACAAATGATGCAGCTCGAGAAAACCGGATTCGCCTGGCAATTCCGGATCGCCGTCATGCTGGGGGCCGCTGCGCTGCTGCCGTCCACCGCCCGTGCCGAGCTCACGCTGAGCGCCGACGTCGGCTACCTCTACTGGAAGGAAGTCACCAATCCGGAAGTCACGGAGACCGGTCCGCTATATGGATTGGGGGTCGCGTACACACAGGACCGCGACGCCGGCACGCTGTTCGCCTACCGGGGCAAGCTGTGGGGAGGCACGGTGGACTACGATGGCGCCACACTGTTCGGCGGCATACCGGTCAAGAGCATCACCGAATACATCGGGCTCAGCAACGAACTGCAAGTGCGCTGGCGCAAGCCCGGCAAGCCCGACGGCAGTCTCGACGGTGTCTTGGGTGCCGGCCTCGACGTCTGGCGCAGAGGGCTTTCATCGATTCAGATGGAAGATTATGCGATCGGTTATGTGCGCCTCGGCGTGGAATCCAGCGCAGAGGATGTCAACAAGTGGTCCGTGTCCCTGGGTTTCAAGTATCCGGTATGGACTTACGAGAACGCGCATCTAGACGAGATTGGATTCGATTCGAATCCGATCCTGCATCCCGGCGGGGAAATTTCAGCTTACGGCAGTGTGGGTTATCGTCTCACCCCGACACTGCAGCTCGTGGCCTACTACGAGGGTTTCCGCTTCTCCAAGTCGGCACCGGTTCAAACCAACGAAGTCGCCATGGGATTGGGGCCGACAACGCTGGTGCAGCCGGCCAGCTCCATGTCCGTCTTCGGCGTCAGGGTCGAATACCGGCTGCGCTAGAGTGCCTGCCCTACCCGCTTCCGGTCGACTCGATATGCGCATGACTACGCTCGACCATCGCCTGTGCACGGCGCCGATGATGGACTGGTCGGACCGGCATTGCCGCTATTTCTTCCGGCAGCTTTCCAGGCACGCCGTGGTTTACACCGAAATGGTCACGACCGGCGCGCTGATCCACGGCAACGTCGAACGGCATCTGCGCTTCGATGCGACCGAGCACCCGGTTGCGCTGCAACTCGGCGGCTCGGATGCGGCACAGCTCGCGCACTGCGCCCGCCTTGGCGAACGATACGGCTATGACGAAATCAACCTGAACTGCGGCTGCCCGTCCGAACGCGTGCAGCACGGCGCCTTCGGCGCCTGCCTGATGGCGGAACCGCGACTCGTTGCCGATTGTGTCAAGGCGATACAGAACGCGGTCTCGATACCGGTGACCGTCAAGCATCGCCTCGGCATCGATGCAATCGACGCTTACGAATTCGTCCAGCAATTCGTCGGAACCCTCGCCGACGCAGGCTGCGGGACTTTCTTCGTTCATGCGCGCAACGCCGTGCTGAAGGGCCTTTCTCCGAAAGACAACCGCGAGGTGCCGCCGCTTAAATACGACTACGTCTACCGTCTGAAGCGCGATTTCCCTGGATTGTGCATCGTCGTCAATGGCGGCGTGAACACGCTGGACGCGATCGAGCCGCATTTGTCGCGGGTCGATGGCGTCATGCTCGGACGCCTGGCCTATCACGATCCTTATGTGCTCGCGCAAGCCGGCGCACACCTGTTCGGCGAGCCGCCGCGTTCGCGTTCGGCTATTGTCGACGCCATGGTCGCCTATGCGACCGATCAGGTCGCAGGCGGCATCCCGCTGCGCGCGATCGTCCGGCACATGCTCGGGCTCTATCATGGCCAGCCGAATGCCAGAATCTGGCGGCGCATGCTGTCGGATGCGGATTTGCTTGCCGCCAATCGTCCCGGCCTTCTGCTCGATGCCATGGAAGCAACCGAGCACGGTGCACGGATGCTTGCCGCGGTCGCCTAGTCAGTTTCAGCCGCCCTCTTCTGTTATCGTAGCGCGTGAAGGTTGATCTACTTCACTGATGTGAATTAGGGAAAGATCAATAATCATGCTGCGCACATGACCGCGATCCGCTTCGACACCTACTATCGTTACGACGATCTGGTGCGCTTTCTGACCGACTGGGCGGGGGCGCATCCGGGACTCGTGCGGCTCGAGCCAGCTGGGAAAAGCTACGAGGGTCGCGAGATCTATGTCGTGCGGGTCACCAATTACAAGACCGGACTCGACACCGACAAACCAGCGCTCTGGGTAGACGGCAATATCCACGCCACCGAAGTTGCCGGTTCGATGGCCTGCCTGCACCTGCTGCATCGCCTGATCACCGGCTACGGCAAGGACGCGGACGTCACGCGTTGCCTGGACACTCGCGCGATCTACGTGTGCCCACGCGTCAATCCCGATGGCGCCGAATGGGCACTGGCCGATCCACCGAAGCTGATCCGTTCGAGCACGCGCCCGTATCCCTACGACGAGGAACCGGTCGGCGGCCTGAAACGCGAGGATATCGATGGCGACGGCAGGATCCTTTCGATGCGTGTGCCCGATCCGAATGGACCCTGGAAAGTGTGCGAACAGGACGCGCGCGTTCTCGTGCGCCGCGATCCGGTCGAGAGCGGCGGACGCTACTACCGTCTGTTGCCTGAAGGCCGCATCGATGACTTCGATGGCGTCAGCGTCAAACTGCAGGCGCGCCAGGAGCGCCTGGATCTCAACCGGAATTTCCCGGCGTTCTGGCGCGCCGAACACGAGCAGATGGGCGCCGGTCCGTTTCCGACGTCCGAACCGGAGATCGCCGCGGTCACGGGCTTCATCGCCCGGCATCCCAACATCACCGGCGCGATCGCCTTCCATACTTACAGCGGCGTACTGCTGCGTCCCTACTCGCACCTCGCCGATGATCAGATGCCGCCGGAAGATCTGTGGACCTTCCAGAAGATCGGCGAGAAAGGCACGCAGATCACCGGCTACCCGGTCGCCTCCGCGTATCACGAGTTCCGCTATCACCCCAAGGAAGTCATCACCGGCGATTTCGATACCTGGATGTACGACCATCGCGGCGTGTTCGCGTGGACGGTGGAAATCTGGAGCCCGCAACGACAAGCCGGCATTACGGAATACAAGTACGTAGACTGGTATCGTGAGCACCCGGTCGAGGACGATCTCAAGCTGATGAAGTGGAACGACACCGTGCTCAAGGGCAAGGGCTTCGTCGACTGGTACGAGTTCGATCATCCGCAACTGGGGCGCGTGGAACTGGGAGGCTGGCGGAGTCTCTACACCTGGAGCAATCCACCGCCGCATCTGCTGGAAAAAGAAATCGCGCCCTTCGCGCGCTGGCTGACCTGGCATGCACTGATTTCGCCGAAGCTGGAAATTCTCGAAGCGACCGCGACGCGGCTCGGCGAGGACACCTGGCGTGTGCGCCTCGCGCTGCAGAACACCGGCTGGCTGCCGAGCTACGTTACGAAGATGGCGAAGAGCAAGAAACTGGCACGCGGCGTGGTTTGCGAAATCGAACTCCCGGAAAAGGCAGCGCTTGAAACCGGCAAGCAGCGCGAAGAGCTCGGCCAGCTCGAAGGCCGCGCCTACAAGTCGGCTGCGGCCAATACCTGGGCCGGATCGAGCGCCGACGAAACCGACGACCGCCTCAAGGTCGAGTGGGTGGTGCGCGCGCCGAAAGGCACGGTGATCAAGCTCATCGCCCGCCATGAGCGCGCCGGCACCGCGACTGCAACCGTTACACTCGCCTGAGGTTGCCGCGTGACGACGTCCAGGAGCATCTTCAATACGATCGGTTTCGCCTTCGTCGTTGCGGGCTTGCCGCCACTGGCGCTCGCATTCGGCTGGCTGACCGTTCCCTCCGAGAACTTCCCGGTTCCGCTGTGGGCGATGGGCTGCGGCGGCGCAGCCCTTATCTTCGCCGGATTGTCGCTGCTGATTCCGGAATCCCTATCGCGGCCGCGCGGCTTGCTGGCTGCGTTGTCGGTCACCGCACTGGCGACCCTGTTCGACTGGATTGCCTTCGGCCGGGTAGACGGCGGCTGGCGTTTCATGCTCGACTCGTTGATGAATGCGCTCGCCCTGCGCCAGAATGCAGCGCACGACGTCGTAGTTTTGTTCGCCGTGCTGCTGACCCTCCTCGCTCTGTGGAGCTGGATACATTGGGCCCGCCACATGGTGGAACGCAATGCGGAACCCGCCTTGAAAAACGCCGGTCGCAAACGCAAGGGACGGGAGAGCGTCGAATGAACAAGGCCATAAGGGAGAACTTACCTTGAGATCCAAAGCAGCATTCATGAGTATCATCGTCGCCAGCATCATTTCAGTCGTGCCTGCGATCTCGACCACCACGGCAAGCGCGGCGAACAAGGATCAGAACCACACCGTGGAAAAATTCAAGTCCGACGTGAAAGCGGCGGGCAAAGGCATAAAGGATGCGGCGGTGGAGGTCGGCCACCAGGTCAGCAGCGGCACCAAGAAGGCCTACCATAGCGTGAAGGCCAAGTTCAAAAAGGACGCAACCGACGGCAAGCCCGGCGATGGCAGTATCGCGAAGCAAAACGACGCCGCCCCGACCGCCACCAAAGGCCGCAAATAGGTTACGGCCTTATCCGAGTTCTTCAGAAGTCCGTATCATGGCTGGCATCCCAATGGGATGCCAGCTTTTTTATTTAGTGAGGGTACCTCATAAAACCACACTCACCGCAGAGGACGCGGAGGACGCAGAGGAAAAACAAGAGTGAGGAAAGGCAAACTGGAAGGAAAAGCGGCGTAACTGTTCATGGATCATTACCGCTAACTTTTACCGCGATGGACCGTCAGCCAATTAACGGTACCAACACGACAAAGTTTCTTGCTCTTCCTCTGCGTCCTCCGCGTCCTCTGCGGTGAGCGCCTGTCGAGACTTGGATGATCACCGATCCGCTCTTCTACGCGCTCGCGATACCCGCGATCCTGATCACCGGCATTTCCAAGTCCGGGTTCGGCGGCGCGATGGGCGGACTTGCGGTACCGCTCATGTCACTCGTCATCCCACCGGCGGAAGCGGCCGGCATCATGCTGCCGATCCTGTGCACCATGGATGCCATCGGCCTGCGCCGGTTCGCGGGGTCTTTCGACTGGCCCAACCTGCGCATCATTCTTCCCGGCGCGATCGCAGGCATCGCACTCGGTACGCTGTGCTTTGGACTGCTCAACAAGGGTTGGTTGCTGCTGCTGGTAGGCACTATTGGAGTCGGCTTTCCGCTGCTGAACTGGAGCGGACTCGCGCACCGGCAGCAACCGGCCGGGGTATCCGTCGTGAAGGGTGGGTTCTGGTCGGCGATGTCCGGGTTCACCAGCTTCATCTGCCACACCGGCGGCGCGCCGCTGCTGGTCTACCTGATGCCACAGCGGCTGGAGAGAAAACTGTTCGTCGGCACCACGGTGATGTTTTTCCTGGTGGTGAACTACGTCAAACTGGTGCCTTACTACTTTCTTGGCCAGCTTCACCCCACCAATCTGCTCATGGCGCTGGTGCTGTTGCCGCTGGCGCCGGTCGGCGTGTACTTAGGGCTGTGGATGCAGCAGCGCGTCACCGACAGCACGGTCTACCGCTGGGCCAACATCCTGCTGTTCGCCACCGGCTGGAAACTGATCTGGGACGGCGTGTCGATGTTGACGACACCAGGCGTGCTTCATGGTTGACGCGCGCCACCTACTCGCCGGCTTGCCTTGCTCCACTTTGAATCAGACTTCCGCCGTGTATTCCCCCCTCGCCGGGTAGTCCTTTGCGATGGCGACGTCAATTGCCGCAAGCAGGTCCTGGAACTGCGGACGAGCGAACGGCATGGTTTGAACCGCACCGTAGTACAACGTCCCGTCCGGTCGGACGATGAATACGCCGGGCTCGCTGAACAAAGGAGGCTCTTCAATCCCGATGGAGGTCTTGCCTCGTGAAGTGCTGATGTAGAGCCCCCATTGGCGTGCATTCTTCAGGCTCAAGCCATAGGCAAACTTGACCACACTGGCTTTGACCTTTTCTGCCATCTGCTTTCCGCGCTCCTCGCCGTCACTGCTGACGGCGACGACCTGAACGCCCCGAGCAGCGAATTCGGGGGCAAGGCGTTCGAGCTCAAGGAGATACTTTGCACAGATCGGGCAGTGCAGGCCGCGGTAGAAGACGACAAGGTCGAATCGTTCCCCTGGCGTTGCGCCAAGGACGAACCGCCCCCCCGTTGTCAGGGGTACGTTAAGCGCGGGGACAGGGTGTCGCGGCAGCAGGGCTTGCAAAAGCATGGATTCATCCTTTCGGCTGGCAATGGTGAGCGCCGCACAGGGCGCGATGGAACGCTGCGTTGTGTGATACCCGACGCTCCGGGTTTTCCCGACAGTCTGAGCCACAGAAAGCCGATGGTTCCCGCTGTCAGCGAAGCCAGAAGAATGGCCATTTTTGAGGCGTTTATGGTCTCCGCATGGCCGGCAAAAGCGAGATTGGCAATAAAAATCGACATGGTAAATCCGATGCCACCAAGAATCCCGGCGCCGGCAATATGCCGCCAATTCAGATCAGGCGGCAAGCGGCACAGGCCGCTTGCAACGGCAACGAGGCACAGCAACGTCACGCCCAATGGTTTGCCGACAATCAAACCAGCGACAATGCCGACGCTGTTCGAGCTGGCCAGCATTTGCATCCAGTCCGCGCCTACCACGATCCCTGTATTTGCCAGTGCGAAAATCGGCAAAAGGATGAACGCAACCGGTTTGTGCAAGAAATGTTCAAGTTTGTGCGAGGGTGACTTTTCGTCGTCGACATTGGCAGAGAACGGGATGGCAAAGGCAAGCATGACGCCGGCAATCGTCGCGTGAACGCCTGACTTGAGCATGAGAAACCACATCAACGCGCCGCCAAGCAGGTAAGGAACGAGGGACATGACCCGCAACAGACGATTCAATGCGATGAGCAGGGTCCAAACTGCCAAGGCTCCAACAAGATACCAAACCGACAGTTGCGCCGTGTAGAAAGTGGCAATGATGACTATCGCCCCCAGATCGTCTATGACGGCGAAAGCCACGACGAACACTTTCAGCGACGCGGGAACGCGGTCTCCGAGTAGGGCCAGAACACCAAGGGCAAACGCGATGTCGGTTGCCATCGGAATCCCGATTCCGGCTTGCGTTGGCGTCCCCGCATTGAATGAGAAATGAATCAGCGCAGGGACGACCATTCCGCCGATGGCCGCAAAAATCGGCAGAAGGGCGTTCTTGAAGTTGGACAGTTCGCCGCTGTAAAGCTCTCGTTGGAGTTCCAGGCCGATGAGCAGAAAGAAAATCACCATCAGCGCGTCGTTGATCCAGTGCTCGAGGCTGAGGCCTGCGACCGACGTCTGCCACAAACCCAGATAAGTTGCGCCGCCTGGGGAATTGGTAATCAAGAGCGAGACTACAGTGCAGACAATCAGCAGAATCCCGCTCGACTTTTCGGAGTCGTAGAATTCCTGGAACGTGCTCGATAAGGTTCGCTGGACAATGCCCATGGTCGTCTTTGGATGAGTGCGGGGGCAGGTCTCCTTCCAGCTCGCGGGCAACATCCTCCTTGCCCGACAGCTTCACCTGTTACCCATCAGCCCGGTCTATTTTGTTACCACTCTGCCCGGTCTGTCCCCACAGGCTCCTTCCCTCGCTTGCGGGGGAAGGTTGGGATGGGGGCATGATCGGCAGGCCCATGCATAGCTTGTTCTTTCTTCTTGCTGCCCTTCGCGTACCTTCAGCGCTGTCGATCGCGCAGCCTACCTCAGGCGTCGGGGTCGCCGAGACCCATCGGCGCGGGCGTCAGGCGCGCGATCCGGGAAAACAGTTCGCGCACGTAATACAGCATCGCGTGCAGCAGCTTGAAGTCCGGCGCCTTGTTGTCGCGTATGTACTTGCGTACCAGAAACTCAGCCGCCTGGATCACCGCTGCCAGCGAACGATGTTCGTCCTGGATCAATCCGATCGCTTTGAACCTCATGCCGCCCCCTCCGTCAGCTCGGCAGCAAGCCCTCTCACGGCCTGCTGTCCTGGTGAAACTCCATGTACCGCCCAAAGTACCCGTCGAGTACGAACGGCGCGCAGGACGAGTGGCTTCAGGTCGTGTCGTGACAGCCCTCTTCTTTATTCTGGCAGCAGCTCCCCGGAACCGTGGAATTCCTTGGGCAAGTCCTTCATCTTCGGTAAACCGTCCCTGATGTGCAGGCGGGTCTCGCTGGAAATGAAAGCGGACGCGGGAATTGCAAATCATCAATCCCGGGCGTTCATGGCATGCTCCCTCTCGAGGATTACCAGCGCGATTCCGCCGAGAATAGCGACGGACGCCAAGACCAGGCGCAAGGTCATGGGTTCGCCGAGGAACACAATGCCTCCCAAGGCCGCAATGACCGGAACACTGAGTTGCACGGTAGCGGCCGTGGGGGCTTTCAACGCGGGCAATGCAGTGTACCAAATGGCGTACCCGATTCCCGAAGCCAGTGCACCCGACGAAACCGCGTACCAAGATCCTGCATGATCCACAGAATTGCCGTTGAACATCAAGACGCTTAATGCTGCCGCGATAGGAGTGGCGCGCAGGAAGTTCCCCGCCGTTACCCTGGTGGGGTCACCTGCACCTTTCCCGCGCAAAGAATAGACGCCCCATGCCGCCCCGGCGCCCAACATAAGAAGAGAACCGTACAGTGGCGGTGCCGACAGGCCGGGCAGCAGCAGACCAACCAGACCTCCGAAAGCGAGCATGAGACCGGCGATCTGCCGTTTCAGCAAACGTTCTCCCTTCCAGATGCCATGGCCGATCATCGTTGCCTGGACAGCACCAAATAGCAGCAGCGCCCCGGTTGCCGCGGGCAGGCTCACATAGGCAAAGGAAAAACCGGCTGCGTAAACAAACAACGCAAAGGCCGACAGCCAATTGCCTTCGCCGGTATGCGCAGCGCGACCCATTCGCACCAGGAGCCAAAGGATCAGCGCCCCAGAGATCAAGCGAATTGTAGTGAAGCTGGCAGCATCGATGCTGGTGTGTTTGAGAGCGGCCCGGCAGAGCAGTGAATTCCCCGCGAATGCGATCATGGCCAGCAACGTCAGCGCGATGATCCGGGCATTTGGCATTGCCGGTTTTCCTTCAAACCATCAATCAGCTGTCGACTCTACCGTGGCGATGGCCTCAATAGCGACGAGCACCCCCGGAATGTCGGCGCCGAAGCGAGCCATTGCTCGCGCTGGTTTCGGCCCTGGAAAGAACTCCGCATACGCCTCGTTCATCTCCTTGTAGAGATCGGTGCGAGCCAGCAGCACCGTAATCTTCACGACGCGGTCGAGCGAACTGCCGGCCGCCTCCAGGATCGTTTTCACATTCCGCAGCGATTGCCGGGTTTGCTCCTGTATGGTCGTGCCCACGATCTCGGTCGGGCCGCCACCCGGCCGTACCGGGATCTGCCCCGAGACGAACACGAAGCCATTCGCCACGACGGCGTGCGAATAAGGCGAGTGCGGCGCTGGATAGCCTGCAATATCCGTGATGTAACGTGTCGTCATGGCTGTCGTCCAATGAGCGGATAAGGATACTTCCCATGGGTCGACCGGTCAAAGCGGCCTGAATTGTCGCTGTCTGAAGGCCGAGTAGAGCGGCCGGCGCTGGACTCGTGCCGCAGCAACCATGGTTCACGGTCTGCGCGAACGCCTTGTTGAACGTTCGTTTGCGGCCCGTCTACGCACAACAACCCTTGTCGAGTTGCACCGGCGGACATTTGACACTCCCAAAGGAACAGAACACACAGCAGTCTCCCGGCAGAGGACGC
>JANOGH010000432.1:0-8244 GCA_031414075.1 Betaproteobacteria bacterium
GCCAGAAATATCACGATGACGATGAGCACGTCGATGAAAGGAACCAGGTTTATTTCCGGCTCCTCCCTGAACGACCCGCGGCGAAAGTTCATTGCTTGCCCGGACCTCAGACCTGGCGCTGGCCGTGGATGATCTCGACCAGCTTGACGGCCTGGACTTCCATTTCCACCACCAGCGAATCGGCGCGGGCACGGAAGTGGCGATAGAACACCAGGCTGGGTACCGCAACAATAATACCGAAGGCCGCGTTATACAGCGCAATCGAGATGCCGTGTGCAAGCTGACCCGGATTCGCCATGCCGGTCGGGCCCTGCGAGCCGAAGATTGCGATCATGCCGATGATCGTGCCGAGCAGGCCCAGCAGGGGAGCCATCGTGGCAATTGTGCCCAGGGTCGTGAGAAAGCGGCCGAGTTCGTGCGCGGCAGCACGACCTGCCTCTTCGATGGACTCTTTCATGATTTCGCGCGAACTGCTGGCCTCTTTCAGCGCTGCCGCGAAGATCCTGCCGAGCATCGCGGACTGCGCGAGCCGGGTCAGCATGTCCGCCGAAACGCCTTTCTGGCGATACTCCTGCACGACTCTCGGCAGCAGATCGCGCGGCGCAACAAGGTCATTGCGCAGGCTGTAGAAGCGTTCACCGATGATGCCGAGGGCGATGATCGAACACAGAATGAGAGGCCAGATCGGCCATCCGGCCGCCTCTATGATATGTAGCAAGCTCGACTCCCTAGCATTTGAAAAACCGCGCCACTTTAAACCGCATCGATAAGCGCGGCAAGTTAAGAGATAAGAAGCGAGACTCTCTTGACAAGCGTTGCGATCGGCCATCTCGCTGCAAAAAATTGTCCACAATCTTTGTGGATAACTGTGTGCACAGATCGCATAAAGACATGGTAAGTCGGTTTTTTGAAAGCGTTTTTTGTTCCGCGATTAAAAAACATGCTTCCATTTTTATGTCACATAATCAATAACTTGTATTAACATGCCCCGTGGTTATGTGGGTTTCCTGGCGCTCGTCTTTCATTTTCATGACGAATGTGGATGAAGAAGGCCGCTTCAACTTCCTCTGTCAAGAGCGAAATACAGAATCATTCTGCAAAAAGAACGCCCGCGTTCGCACGCTGACCCTGGTACTCGTGATCTAGAATGCTGCGCATGCATGTTGATGATTCGAATACGGCAATCATTTCGGTCGCGGACCTCAACCGGCGGGCACGAGAGTTCATCGAGGCCGGCTTTCCGTTGCTTTGGGTCGCCGGGGAGATCTCCAACTTCACCCACGCCGCTTCCGGCCACTGTTATTTTTCGCTGAAGGACGCCACGGCGCAGGTGCGCTGCGTGTTTTTCCGGCACAAGGCCGCCCTGATCGATTGGAAGCCGGAGAACGGCATGCAGGTCGAAGTGCGGGCGCTGCCGACTTTGTATGAAGCGCGCGGTGATTTCCAGCTCACCGTGGAAGGCATGCGGCGCTCCGGCCTGGGCGCGCTGTTCGAAGCATTCGCGCGCTTGAAACGCAAACTCGAACAGGAAGGCCTGTTCGAGTCTTCGCGCCGCAAACCGATCCCGGCATTTCCACGATCCGTCGGCGTGGTGACCTCACCGAAGGCGGCGGCGCTGCGCGACGTGCTGACGACCCTGGCGCGCCGCATGCCGGGCATTCGCGTCGTGCTTTACCCAACGCCCGTCCAGGGTGAAGGTGCGGGCGCGAAAATCGCGCAGGCTATTGGAGCGGCTTCGGCGCGCATGGAAATTGACGTGCTGATCGTTTGCCGCGGTGGCGGCAGCATGGAAGATTTGTGGGCATTCAACGAAGAAATCGTCGCGCGTGCGAACGTCGACTGCGCCATGCCGGTGGTTTCGGGAGTGGGCCATGAAACCGACTTTACCATCGCCGACTTTGTCGCCGATGCGCGCGCTCCCACCCCGACTGCGGCTGCGGAACTGGTGAGTCCAAACCGCGTCGAATTGCTCGTCCGTCTGAGCGCGATGGCGGGGCGCCTGTCGCGCGATATCGAGCGTGCCCTCGCTGCGCGCATGCAGCATCTCGATTACCTGGGAAAACGCCTGCTTCATCCCGGCGAACGCATCGATGCGCAAATTGCCAGGCAACAGGAGTTGCGGTTGCGCCTGCACCAAGGCCAGGCGGGCCTGCTCAAGCAGCACGACGCGACGCTCGCCAAAATGAAGGCGGGCCTGGCGCACCTCAATCCGCACGCGGTACTGGAGCGCGGCTACAGCATCGTCGAGAAATGGGGCGGGCAGATCGTGCGCTCGGTGGACCATATTGTGGCGGGAGAGTCCCTGCGCCTGACCTTCGCCCGTGGTGCGGCGCAAACCCGCGTCGAGCAGATCGAAGTGCCAGAAGAGTAATTTGGATTTGCAGGCGGGGTGCGCTATCGTAATCAGCGCATGCATCGTGCAAGGTCTGGAAGCCGTTTTTTGCACTCGACCCAAGTTCAGCCAGGCATTCCGACCTGGCTAAAAGACAACCCTTATTGAAGGAGGAGCCATGTTTTCAGCAAGGAAATTGATGTCCCTGTGTGTCTTTGTATTGTTTGGTCTGCTGTCCTTGAATGCATCCGCACAACTCGCAGACAAGAAGGTCCTGACTCTGGAGGGCGCCAGGAAAGTCGCCGCCGCGGCGGAAACCGAGGCGAGGAAAAACAACTGGAACGTCGTCATTGCGGTAGTCGACGACGGCGGCCATCTGGTCTACCTGCAACGCATCGATGGCACGCAGACCGGCAGCATCGACGTGGCCATTCAGAAGGCGCGCACCGCGCAGGCTTTCAAACGCCCGACCAAGGTATTCGAAGATGCAATCGCCGGCGGCCGTAATGCACTGATTGCCTTGCCCGGCGCCTTGCCGCTGGAAGGCGGGCTGCCGATCATGGTGGGCGGGCAGCTCGTTGGTGCCATTGGCGTAAGCGGCGTGAAATCCACTGAGGACGGCCAGATCGCCAAGGCCGGCGTGGATTCGCTCGCCAACTGAATTCAGCATGCGAGTTGCGCCGGCAGCCAGGCCTCGATCTGCTCCTGCAGATCTCCGGCCTGGCAGTCGAATTCCTTGACGTCTTTGGTGGCACGCAGCCACGTCAGTTGCCGTTTCGCCAGTTGTCGCGTGGCGGCAACGGCTTTCTCGCGCAGTACGCCCAAGCCGTATTCCCCGTCCAGGTATTGCCACCCCTGCCGGTAACCGACACATCGCATCGACGGCAGGTCGGGTTTCAGGTCGTAGTGGCCGCGCAACTCGTGGATTTCGTTGATCAGTCCCAGTTCGAGCATGAGTTCGAAGCGCTCCGCGATGCGTTGATGCAGCGCGCTGCGTTCGCCCGGAACCAGCGCGAGCGAAATCAGCCGGTAAGGCAGTTCAGCCGGCTTGCTCGTGGCGACTAATTCCGACATCGGCTTGCCAGTGAGATAAAAGATTTCCATCGCGCGCTGGATGCGCTGCGAGTCGTTCGGATCGAGCCGTTGCGCCGTGCCTGGGTCGATGCGTTCCAGTTCGCGGTGAATCGCCGGCCAGCCGACGTCGGCGGCCATCGCCTCGATCACCAGGCGCGTGTCCTCATTGGCAGCCGGCAGATCCGACAACCCTTCGCGCAGTGCCTTGAAGTAAAGCATGGTGCCGCCCGTGAGCAGCGGCACGCGGCCACGTCGGACGATGTCGCTCATAAGTTCCAGTGCGTCGTCGCGGAACTGCGCTGCGGAATAATTCTTTGTGGGATCGATGATGTCGATCAGGTGATGCCGCACCTTCAGCCGGGTGTCGAGGTCGGGCTTGGCGGTGCCGATGTCCATGTGTCGGTACACCAGCGCCGAATCCACACTGACGATCTCGACCGGAAAACGCCGCGCCAGCTTCAGCGCCACGCCGGTCTTGCCACTGGCGGTCGGGCCCATCAGCAGGATCGCCGGCGGGCGTGGCTGCTCAGTGACGGGTGACGTGTGACGAGTAACGGAGGGTGTGCTCGATTTCACGTGGAGATCAGGCCGTGACGTGACACGGACTTCGTAACCGAACTGAATGACCTGTCACTCGTCACTTGTCACCCGTCACCGTCCCCGCATGAACATGCGGTCAAGTTCGCTTATCGTGACCTGGAACCAGGTCGGTCGGCCGTGGTTGCATTGACCGGAGCGCTCGGTGGCTTCCATCTCGCGCAGCAGCGCGTTCATTTCCGGAATGGTCAGGGCGCGATTGGCCCTGACGGCCGCGTGACAGGCCATGGTGGACAGCATCTCGTTCCGACGCTCGGCGAGCACGCGGCTGCCGCCGAACTCGGCGATTTCGTTGAGCACGTCACGGGCGAGTTGCGCCGAGTCGGCCTGCACCAGCGTCATCGGCACCGAACGCACGGCCAGCGCGTTCGGCGCGATCACGGCCAGTTCGAATCCGAGCCGGGAAAGCGTGGACGGATTCTCCGCGGCGGTGGCGACTTCCAGGGCGCTCGCGGTCATGGTGGCGGGTATCAGCACTTGCTGGGTCGGGATGCCGTCGTCGTCGAGTGCGGTTTTGAGTTTCTCGTACACGATGCGCTCGTGTGCGGCATGCATGTCGACCACCACCAGTCCGTGCCGGTTCTGAGCCAGGATATAGATCCCCGACAGTTGAGCCAGCGCGAAACCCAGCGGATGTTCTTCGTCTTGCGGCATCGGAACGGATTGGCGGCCGCTCACGGCCGCAGTGGTCGTTCCGGCCGCGCCAAACAGCGCGGCATAGAATGAAGCCGGCTCGTTGGTCAGCAGATCGATGCCCGGCTGCCGGGAAAAACCGCCATTGCCGCGAAATGCTGCGGACGAAGGCGCGGTTTGGCCCGCGGCCGGGTAGCCGGCGCGAGTGGCGGATAGCGCTTTTTCCAGCGCGTGAAACACGAACTGATGCATGCCGCGCGAATCCCGGAAGCGCACTTCGATCTTGGTAGGATGCACATTGGCATCCACCAGCGCAGGATCGAGTTCCAGGAACAGCACGTATGCCGAATGACGGTCGTGATGCAGCACGTCGTGATAGGCCTCGCGCACCGCGTGCGCCAGGATTTTGTCGCGCACGAAGCGGCCGTTGACGAAAAAATACTGCGCATCGCGCGAGCTGCGAGAATAGGCCGGCTGCGCCGCCAGACCATGCAGGCGCAAGCCCACGTTGTCCACGTCCACGGGCAGCGACGCGGCGGCAAATTCTTCTCCGAGCACTGCATGAATACGATCGCGCGGGCTGGCGGCCTGCAGATGCCATTGCGCGCGGGCGTTGTGCGTCAGCACGAAGCGCACGTCCGGGCGCGACAGCGCGAGCCGCTTGAAGGTTTCTTCGCTGTGCGCGTATTCGGTTTGCGGGCTGCGCAGGAATTTGCGCCGTGCCGGCGTATTGAAGTAAAGGTCGGCCGCTTCGACGATCGACCCGGCGGCTACGGCCGCAGGCTCGGGTGTGGATATCGCGTCGCCGCTGGCTTCGATCTTCCATGCACGCGCACTGCCCGCCGCGCGGCTGGCGAGGCTGAAATGCGAGACGGCCGCGATGCTGGCCAGGGCCTCACCGCGGAAACCCAGGCTGGCGACGCTTTCGAGGTCTTCGAGAGACGTTATCTTGCTGGTGGCGTGGCGCGCGAGCGCGAGAGGCAGGTCGTCTTTGTCGATTCCGCCGCCGTTGTCGGCCACGCGGATCTGCCTGATGCCTCCGTCCGCCAGTTGCGTCGAGATTTCCGTCGCGCCGGCGTCGAGGCTGTTTTCCAGCATTTCCTTGAGAGCGGAGGCGGGCCTGTCGACCACTTCGCCGGCGGCGATCTGGCTGATCAGGAGGTCGGGCAGAAGGCGAATGGCGGGCATCGAAGCGGCATCGGAAATCGACCCGATTATAGCGGGCATCCCCCCCAAGGTCCCGGCAGACAGGGCCAAGCCTCATTAAAACCTCTTCAGGTCTGGACGTGCGCCCCGCCAGGCCTAATAATTGGGTCTATCTGAACGCTTCTCCGGCGAGAGGCCGTGGTCGTTTCCTTTTCCCCGGTGCCGGGCGCGGCATGATGCGGGTTGATGCGCCGGTCCGTTGTTGAAATACCTCAATCGCAGGGACTGAGAAAGAACAAGATGGACAAGAAGACGATCTACTCGAAGACCGGCAAAGGCGTACTGGAAATCAAGAACAAAGCCGGCAAGCTCTCCAAAGATCTGGTCAAAGTGCTGACCCTGATCGACGGAAAATCGAGCGTTGCAGACCTGATCGCCAAAGCCAAGCTCAGCGATACCGAGATCTACAAGGCGCTGAGCGACCTGTCCACCGGCGGTTACATCAAGGAATTCGCGAATACCTCGACCGGGGTGCGCGGCAGCGGCGAAGGCGCCTACGTGGATGACCTGGACTTCACCTCATCGCTGTCGCCCGGGAAAAACGTTTACCAGAATGCCCAGAGCGAGTGGCGGCAGCGCGAAACCGCGGACCGCGCGAAGGCTGAACAGGACGCGAAACGCAAACGCGAGGAAGAGGAGCGGCTGAAGAAAGAGAAGGCCGTCCAGCAAGCTCGCCAAGAAAGCGCACACCTGACAAAGGTCGAGGCTGAGCGCAAGGCCAAGGAAGCCGCGGGACAGAAATTGCGCGAAGAAGCCGAGCGCAAGGCCAAGGTCGAGGCGGGAGTGATGGCGCAGACGCAGCGCGACCTGTCGAAGGTACTGGACAGCGAGCGCAAAGCCTTCGAACTGGCCGAACGCAAGAAACTCGAGGAACAGCAGCAGAAGGCCGAGGCGGACGTCGAGCGCCGCGGTCGCGAGGAAGCCGAGCGCAAAATAAAGGATGACGAAGAGCGCCGCCGTCGCGAGGAAGAGGAACGCAAGCGCAAGGAGGAAGAGGATCGCAAGCGCGCGGATGACGATCGCCGCCGTCGCGAGGATGAAGAGCGCCAGCGCAAGGAAGAGGAAGAGCGCCAGCGTCGGCAAGCCGAAGAACGCAAGAAGCGTGAGGAAGAGGAGCGCAGGAAGCGCGAGGAAGAAGAGGAGCGCAAGCGCAAGGAAGAAGCGGAGCGCAAGCGTCGCGAGGAGGAGGAACGTCGGAAGCGCGAGGAAGAAGAACGCAAACGCAGGGAGGAAGAGGAACGCAAGAAGCGTGAGGAGGAAGAGCGCAGGAAACGCGAGGAAGAGGAGCGCAAGCGCAGGGAAGACGAAGAGCGCAAACGAAAAGAGGAAGAAGAGCGTGCGCGCGCGGAAGAGGATCGCAAGCGCAAGGAAGAGGAAGAGCGCAAGCGCAAGGAAGTGGAAGACCGCAGGCGTCGCGAGGACGAAGAGAAGCGTGCGCGACGGGAAGAGGAAGATCGCAGGCGCCGCGAAGAGGATGAGCAGCGCCTGCGCGAGGACGATGAAGCAGCCCGTGCCCGCGGAGAAGATCCGGTCGCCGACCGGGAAGCGCGAGATCGCCGCAACCGCGAGGACGAGGAACGTGGGCAGCGCGACGAGCAGGACAGGCAACAACGCGAAGAGGAAGTCGGGCGCCGCCGCCGTGAAGATGATGAGCGTCGCGAAAGTGAAGACGCGGACCGCCGCCGCGAGGATGCTAAGCGGCGCGAGGACGAGGAACGGCGTGCGCGCGAGGAAGCCGACCGTCGCCGCGGGGAAGAGCAGCGTGCGGCGCAGGCCGCCTCCGCGAAGAGTGATCTGCCGGAATTCGATCTGTCCGGCCTGAGGGCAATGGAGTCGCAGGTCGCGGCCGAATTCGAAAAACAGCAAGAGGAATTGCGCAAGCGCGAGGTAGAGGAGGAGCGTCACCGCGAGCAGGAGGATCAGGCCCGCATGGCCATGGAGCGCGCCGAACGCGAAGAGCAGGCGCGCATGGAGGCCGAACGGCGCGAGGCGGAGGATCAGGAGCGGCGTGAGCGCATGGACCGCGAGCGCCAGGATCGGGAGGGAAGGGAGCGCAAACGTCAGGAAGAAAAGGAAGCGCGCAGCCGCGAGCAGGAAGAAGCCAGGGCCGGACGCGACCAGGAGCGCCAGCGCCAGGAGGCGATAAAGGTCGAGAACGAGCGGCGCATGCGCGAGGACGAGCTTGCAGGGCGGCGCAAGGGGCAGGAAGAGCGCGATCGCAAGCGCGCGGAGGTCGAGGCGCTGAAGAAGCAGAAGGGGATCAAGACGCCGCTGGACCGGTTGAAACCGTTCATCATCGGTGTCGCCGTGCTGATCGTGGTTGTCATCGGCGGCGTGCAGCTGTTGCCGATGAATTCCTATGTCCCGGCGATCGAAAGACTGGCATCCGAACACATCAAGGA
>JANOGH010000433.1:0-6025 GCA_031414075.1 Betaproteobacteria bacterium
CCGGCCAGACGCTCGCGCCAGTGCGAAAGCTGCTCCTCCAGAACCTCGCCCTGCAACCACTCGCGCTGCCAGCGTGCGAAATCCCGGTACTGCACGCGCAGCCCCGGCAGTGTCGTGGGCTCGCCGCGCGACAGGCACGCATAGAGTTCGGCCAGCTCCCTCGTCAGTATCTCCATCGACCAGCCGTCCGATACGATGTGGTGCATCGCCAGCAGCAGCACGTGGGCATTGGCCCCCAGCCGGAAGAGCCGCGCGCGGAACAGCGGCCCACGCGCCAGATCGAATCCGCGCGAGGATTCCTCCCGCAGAAGCTTGCCCAGCCGCTGACGCGCACCCTCCTCCGCGCTCAGGTCCGTCACCGGCAACGTCCACGCGGCCGGTTCCGTCACCACTTGCAGCGGCCTCCCGTCGACCGTCACGAACAATGTGCGCAGCGAATCGTGCCGCACGACAAGCATCCCTAGCGCGCGTTCTAGCACCGGCGCATCGAGTACACCTCGCAGTTCGAGTGCGCCGTGAATGACGTAAGTTGCACTGTCCGGCACTACCCGATCGAGGAACCACAGTCGCTGCTGGGAGAACGAAAGCTCGGCCGGTCCGCGAAGGAACGCCAGAATTTCGCTCTTGCGCAGTCGCAACTGATTCGCCAACTCGGGCGTCAGTGCAGCATCAGGTGCATCGCACTGCAGCCGGTCGCCGTCAGCCCAGACCTGGATGTCCTGCCTGCCCAGTTCCGCCAGGAAATCGACGATGGTCATAGCTCGATTCGCCTTCTGCCAGCGCGCACTTGCGGCGAGCGGCTGGACTTCGCCAGCAAAGCGAGGGTATCGACGGCCAGTTCCGGTCGGGCCTGCGCACGTAGTGCATCAATGCGCGCCGCCAAAGGCTTGAGCGTCGGCGCGGCGAACAGCTCCCGAAGTGGCAATTCGATGCCGAGTGTTTCGCGCGACCGTGCAACCACCTGCATCGCAAGCAGGGAATGGCCGCCCAGTTCGAAAAAATTATGGACAGCACCGACCCGGTCGACACGGAGCAGTTCCTGCCACAATTCTGCCAGCGCCTTTTCGGTGGGTGTCTGTGGCGCCACATACTCGACAACACCTCGTTTCGTTCCACCGGGCGCCGGCAGGGCTTTGCGGTCCACTTTGCCATTCGGCGTGAGCGGCAGCCTGTCAAGCACAACGAACTCGCCGGGCACCATGTATTCGGGCAATTTGCCACGCAGGTGCCGACGCAGCTCTGCGACATCCACTTTGCCGTCGATCCGCGCCGAAACCACATAAGCGACCAGGGACGGGTCTGCATCCGAGGGGCCATGCACGGCTACTGCGCAATGCTCGACGTCCGGGCACTCGTCCAGCGAGCGCTCGATCTCTTCGAGTTCTACCCGGTAGCCGCGTATCTTGACCTGGTGATCGACTCGTCCCAGATACTCGATGGTGCCGTCCGCCAGAAAGCGCGCCATGTCGCCGGTTCGATAAAGGCGGGCACCGGCCTTTGGCAGAAACCGGTCGGGTACGAAACGCTCGGAGGTCAGTTCCGGCCTGTGCAGATATCCTCTTGCGACGCCGGCCCCGCCGATCACGAGTTCCCCCGGAACACTCGCGGGCAATGGATGCCCGAGATAATCCAGTATGTAAATCTGGGTGTTGCCGATGGGGCGGCCGAGGGATATCGCTTCCACCCCGGAAGCGATCGGACAAGTCGCGGACCAGATCGTCGTCTCAGTGGGACCGTACATGTTGACCAGGGGCCCGCCTGTGCAGGAACCGAGCTCACGCGCCAGCGAAAGCGGCAACGCCTCGCCTCCGACGAGCATCTGGCGGATCCTGCCCAATGCCGCGCGGGTAGGCAGATCGAGCAGGAGCATCCGCGCCAGTGAGGGCGTGCATTGCAGGTGGGTGACGGCGTGCCGCTCGATTTGTGTCGCGATGGTCCAGTGGCTCGTTTCCTGTTCCCCGCCGGCCTGCGCGAGCGCATGCTGGTTCGCCTGCTTGCGGACCTCGTTCAGCGCCGGAAGGCTGGCCAGCACCAGTTCCGTCTGCACGCCGAAATCGAGCAGGCACGCGATCTCATCCACACCGGCCTGCTTGCAGCGCTCGATCATGCGTGCACAGGTACGCGGCGTTCCGAACAATCCACTGGTCTCGAAATAGCGCTCAAAGGCAAAGTCGAGGATGGCGTCGATCTCGCTGTCGGGCAGGCCGCGCAAATCCACGTCCTGAGGCTTTTCCGCGCTGCCGCCGGGCCGCTTGAATGCGGGAAACGACCACGCAAAGTCGAGTGCCAGCTTGAGCGAGCTGCGCAGATAGTTCTTCATCGGCTGCCGAACCAGCTCGCGCACCTCATCGTCGTTGTCCGCGACGAAAGTGTGCAGCATGAGCGTCACCCTGCCGGTCGCCGGATTGTGGCCGGCCACGGCGCGCGCCTGGCGGTACACGCGGATCTTTCCGGCGACCTCTTCCACCGACTGTCCGAGCAGATGGGTGAGGATGTTGGCACCCAGTTCGCCGGCCTGACGATACGTGTCCGGATTGCCCGCCGTGGTTACCCAGAACGGCAATTCGGACTGCACCGGGCGCGGCAACGTCGCCGTTGCCACGTCCTGCCCGAGCGGATTGCGAAACGATACTTTCTCGCCCCGCCACAGCCGTCTCACCGTGTCGATCTGCTCCAGCATGACGCCCTTGTTGTTGGCGTGGTTCTCCGGACGCAGGATGAAATCATTGGGCTGCCAGCCGGAGGCGAAAGCCAACGCGACCCGGCCGTTGCTCAGGTTGTCGACGACCGCCCATTCCTCGGCAATGCGAATCGGATGATGCAGGGGCGAGACACAACTGCCGGCGCGGATACCGATATTCTCGGTTACGGCCGCGAGCGCGGCGCCGGTCACGGAAGGATTCGGATAAGGGCCACCGAAGGCATGAAAATGGCGCTCGGGAGTCCACACGGCTTCGAAGCCGTTGCGATCGAAATACTTCGCGCCCTCCAGCATCAGGCGATACTTGTCCCGGCCGGGCACGTCGTCGTTGCCCCACATGAACAGGCTGAATCCCATGGGAAGGCGCGCGGGGTCCACCGGCGGCGCAAAATAGCCTTCCATATCGCCCTGAATCACCACCTTGAAACCGCGCGCCAGCGTCCAGAAAAGCTCGATCACGGAAATATCGAATGACAGACTTGTTACCGCGAGCCAGGTCCCGGGTGAATCGTGTTCGATACACGCATCCATGGCGGCGAAGAAGTTCAGCACGTTGCCGTGCTCTACCATGACGCCTTTGGGTCGTCCGGTTGATCCCGAGGTGTAGATCACATAGGCCAGGTTTTCGGCCGTCACCGTTGCGCTGGGATTGGCTGCCGGCAGCGCGCTGTCGGCAAGCGTGGCGTCGTCAATGAATACGACTTTCGCATCGGTGTCGCCGACCGCAGGGCGCAACGCCTTCGGGGTCAGAATGACGGCAACCCCTGCATCCTTCACCATGTAGCTGATGCGCTCGCTCGGGAAGCCGGGATCAAGTGGTACGTAGGCGCCACCGGCCTTGAGCACCGCGAGAGTTGCGACCATCATGTCGATCGAACGGGGGACATGCACGCCGACCAGCCTGTCGGGTCCGACGCCGAGTTCGACTAGGCGGGCGGCCAACCGGTTGGCGCGCTCGTTCAAAGCGCGATAACTGAGTTGGGCGTCCTGGAATACCAGCGCGGTGCGTTCCGGCGTTCGGCGTGCCTGTTCCTCGATCTGCGAATGGATGCAAGCCGATGTCGAATACGGCATCTCGGTCCGGTTCCACTCGAATACGATGCGCCGGAATGTTTCCTGATCAAGCGCCGGCAGCCCGACCAAGGGTTGGTCCCGCCCTTTTTCCACCACTCCCGCGGCCATGACCTCAACGAGCTTCGCCAGCGTCTCGAGCGTTGCGACGCTGTACTGCCGGGCGTCCGCGACGAGCATCGACGCGGCACCATCGCGGGAACAGAGAGTAAGCGCCCGTGGTATCACCGGTTGCCAGATTTCCGGTGGCTCTCCGAGCACGATTCCGACCGGCAAACGCGCCGTTCCGGCCGACGCGGGGGATGCCTGCAGCACCGATCGGCGCGCGAAGAGATCATGCAGCCAGGCGCCGCGTATGGGCAATTGATCGAGTTCCGCGCCAACTGCCCGCACCAGCGCGTCAAAAGTGCTATCCGGCGCAACTCGAAGGCGGCAGCAGCCTTCCCCGGCGACTACGTTTTCGAGGCCACGAATTCGCGTCGACCAGCCCGCATCGGTCAACGCCAGATCGAATTCCGGTTGCCGCTCGATGCGGGCAAGCAGCACCGCCAGCAGCGCCGCCTCGACTACCCCAGGCCGGGACTGGCCAGTCAGCTCGCGTGGTAGCTGCAATGCGCGACGGATATAGGTCGCACTGCCGCTATTGCTGCCGGGGCTCCGGCTGAGCGGGGCGGCGACCGGGGTCAAGGTCGCCAGGCGATCGGTCCAGAATGCCTCCGAGCGGCAAAGGATCGCATCGAGTTCGGTGAGCCGCGCGACGGTATCCGCCGGTGGCGGAGTCAGTCGCAACTGGGACCGCGATGCGAACTGGTCGATATTCACCGGGTGTCCGCGAAGGTCGCTCAACGCCTTGAGCTCGAGCGCGGTTCCATCGCCGGTCGCGACGCGCAAATACGGGTCGGTCTTTTCGATGGTACCGGGGAGGGCGGCGGCTGCGTTCTCCGTTCGCACCGGACGGGCATCGGTCACGATAAATGCCGCATCCTCGTAGAAGAACTTGGGGCTGCCCAGCGGATTCGGATAGACGCCGAACTGCAGGCCGCGAACGAGCGCGTCGAGTTCTATCCCGGGACGGTTCCAGTCGAGCAGGGCTGCGGCCGGCGGACGGCGATATCTGCCGAAGTAACTGTGTCCGGCACTGCCTTGCGCCTCTTCGACGACCGCGTCTGCGGCGAGATCGGTGACGAGTTGCGTAAAAGTGCGCACTCCGGCCGCCAGGCACTTGGTGTTGAGTGACACCGCCGTCTCATCGGGTTCGACAGTGAAGTTCTCGCGCTTGAGGACCGGCCCCTTGTCGATTGCATCGGTCATGCGATGCCAGCACACCCCATAGTGCGATTCCCGGTTCATGAGTGCCCAGGCCGGCGCGTTCAGTCCTGCATACCGCGGCAGGGGGCCATCGTGAAAGTTGATCGCGTCGTGGCGTGGCAGCCGGAGAATTGGATCGGGGATCTTCTCGAGATGGGTAATGCTCAGAAGGAAGTCGAACGCCGTTGTGCCGAGAACTAGCGCGTAATCTGATGAGGGATCGATGATTTCCAGGTCGGATTGCTTTGCCCATTTCTGCAGTCCGCCGGCAGCAGTTATCACGCCCAGAATTTTATGGTTCTGGGCAAGCAGGATATCCCCGCACTCCTGCAGCAGCGTGCCGCTTCCGATCAGATAGCAGCTAAACGCCGCCATACCGCTCTCCCTTGGCACAACTCGTCGCACGTTTCACGTGGTCTGGCGTTGATCCGCATCAATTCAATCATCCGTGATGTCCACATGTGCCGAGTATGTCGTTTGGTCCCGTCGGAATGACGGTCGTGGCAACCCGCGGGCGAATTCTCCTTCGCTGTCACAGCTCGATCTCCTCTCGATCGGCGGCGGCGTCCAAAGGCGTCTTTGCCTTGGCCAGCCACGCCAGTCCATCGATTACCTCGGCCAGCCCGGCTGCTGTCGGACGCTCGAACAAATTGCGCAGAGACAACTCAATCCCCGAAACGGCACGCAGCTTGAACATGAGTTGTGCCCCCGTTATCGAATGGCCACCGAGATCAAAAAAATTGTGCATTACTCCGAAATCCGCGCGCTCCAGGACGGCGGCGAACACGCCCATTACCATCTCCTCAGTCGCGGATCGAGGAGGAACGACGACTCCGTGCGGTGTCACTTCCCTCGCACTCGGTGCCGGCAGCGCCTTGCTATCGACTTTGCCGTTTTCGGTGAGGGGCAACTTATCGAGGGTGACGAAATGGGTCGGGACCATGT
>JANOGH010000434.1:0-4723 GCA_031414075.1 Betaproteobacteria bacterium
TTCGTCGGCTGCAGGGCGTCGATTTGCTCCAGGGTGATCTCGTCGTTGCGGTAAACCCGAACATCTTCACCCAGCTCGCCAAGATACTGCACCAGGTTGTAGGTGAAGGAATCGTAATTGTCGATCATCAACAGCATACAAGAATACCTTTCACCGCAGAGGACGCGGAGGACGCAGAGAAAAACCAGGAACGAGGAAGAACGGGTGGGAGTGAAAAACAGGCTCGTCGCCAAAATCGCCGCCGACGCCAGATCTTGCTCCCGGATATTTTTCTGCTTTTGCCCTTCCTCTGCGTCCTTCGCGTCCTCTGCGGTTAACGGATTTAGTTAAGCTTGGTATTGAGGCCGGCCTGGGCCATTTCGGCAGCGCGCAGCAAGGCGCGCGCCTTGTTCTGCGTCTCGGTCCATTCGCTCTCGGGCACCGAGTCGGCAACAATTCCCGCACCGGCCTGCACATACAGCATGCCGTCCTTAACCACCGCGGTCCGGATGGCGATGGCAAGGTCCATGTCACCGTTGAACCCGAGATAGCCGACCGCACCGGAATAAATGCCGCGCTTGCTCGGCTCGAGTTCGTCGATGATTTCCATGGCCCGCACCTTGGGCGCGCCGCTTACCGTCCCGGCCGGGAATGTCGCTTTCAGCACGGCCATCGCATCGAGGCCTGGCTTCAGCGCGGCCTCGACGTTGGAAACGATATGCATCACATGCGAATAGCGCTCTGTCGTCATGGTCTCGGTCACCCGCACGCTGCCGGTTTCGGCGACGCGCCCGATATCGTTGCGCCCGAGGTCCATCAGCATCACATGCTCGGCCCGCTCCTTGGGATCGGCCAGGAGTTCCTGTTCGAGCGCAACATCCTGCTCGCGCGTTGCGCCCCGTGGACGCGTGCCGGCGATCGGCCGGACCGTGACCATGCCGCTTTCCAGCCGCACCAGGATTTCCGGCGAGGCGCCGACCACATGGAAGTCGGCCATGTCGAAGTAAAACATGTAAGGCGACGGATTGAGCGCGCGCAACGCGCGGTATAACGACAACGGAGAAGCGCGAAAAGGAAGACTCATGCGCTGCGACAACACGACTTGCATGATGTCGCCGTCGAAGATATAGCGCTTGGCGCGTTCTACCGCCGCAATAAAAGCCTCGCGGCTGAATTCCGAACTGGGTTGCGCCGGCGGGATCGGCGCTTCCGGCGGCACGACCACCGGCTGGCGCAACATCCACAGCAACTCCTGCAGGCGCTGTTGTGCCCGCGCATAGGCGTCGGCCGCGCCCGGATCGGCATAGACCACCAGAAAAAGTCTGCCGGAAAGATTGTCCAGCACCACCAGTTGTTCCGACAGCAACAACAGGATGTCCGGCGTGTGCAGCGTGTCCGGTTTGCCACTGCGGGCGAGCTTTTTTTCGACGTAGCGCACCGTGTCGTAACCGAAGCAGCCGACCAGCCCGCCGAGAAAACGCGGCAGGCCCGGCAGCGAGGCGGCTTTGATGCGCGCATGGCAGGCGGAGACGAACTCAAGCGGATCCTGGTGTTCAGCCCGGCCGATCAGTTCTCCGCGACGATATTCGCTGCACGTCGTGCCGCGCACTTCGAAGCGGGTTTCGGCAGGCAGGCCGATAAAGGAATAGCGGCCGAAACGTTCGCCGCCCTGCACCGATTCGAGCAGGTAGGAGTAGGGCTTGTTGGCGAGTTTGAGATAAACGGAAAGCGGGGTATCGAGGTCCGCGAAGGTTTCCAGCACAACCGGGATCCGGTTGAAGCCCTGCGCAGCGAGTTGCGTGAATTCCTGCTCAGTCATGATGAACTCCTGAAACGTCGAAAACGGGATAACGGAAACGACACCGCGTCAGGCGCGGCGCGAGGACGCGGATTGGCGCCACCAGCGCCAACTGGTCCGAATTTCCATTCCCAGATTTTCAAGTTTCGACGAGTTCATGAATGCGGCAGTCTGATCAGATCCAGCAAGTCGGAAAGCGTGGGTACTATAGCATCGCAATCAAGCTCTTGCACCGCCAGCGTGCCGCGGTAACCATAGGGGACGCAGAAAACCGGGCAGCCCGCCGCGCGAGCGGCTCCCGTGTCGACCGGCGAATCACCGATCACCAGCAGTCGCGCAGGCGCCAGCGCGAATTGCCGGGCCACGTGAAGCAGAGGCAGCGGATCGGGTTTTTTCTTCGGCAGCGAGTCGCCGCTGACCACCAGTTCGAAGTACCCGGACAAGCCGGTGGCTTCCAGCAGGGGCAGCGTGAACAATGCCGTCTTATTGGTCACGCAAGCGAGCCGAAGCCGCGCGGCGCGCATGCGCTCCAGGCCGGGGATGACCCCAGGGAAGGGCCGCGAGCACCTTGTGAAGGTGTCGCGGTAGTGGCGCTCGAATGCCTCCAGCGCAACCGCGAACGACGCGGGTTCGAGCTCGCCGTCGGGAAGGCCGGTGAGCAGCCGCTTGATCAGGCGCGGGATGCCGTCGCCGATATAGCCACGCACAATCTCGCGTCCCAGGGGTGGGCGTCCCAACTCCGTGAGCATGCGGTCGGCGGCCTCGGCGATATCGGGCAAGGTATCGAGCAGCGTGCCGTCCAGGTCGATAGCTACCGCACGTATGTCGACTGGAAGCTGCGGTCTCGGCTGGCGCTTAGACATGGGACCTCGGGATGCGCCGGGCCCACGAGAAAGCCCGTCACGGTTGAGGGAGGGACGATCGTTCCACGGGCTCGACCGCAAAGCTCGCCGGCGGGTCGCCGCGCTGAACCTTTTCCCACATCGTGATGTAGGCGGATTCGAGGTGGCGGCGCAAACGATCGGTGTCGAACAACGCGTGTGTTGTTCGATTGCGGGCCAGCTTGGCCCGGACACCAGCCAGCAGCGTGGGTGTGGTGGCAAGCTCCAGCGCCCGCTGCTCATATTCCTCCAGGCTGTGAGTCACCAGTTCAGGCAGGCCCACGGCGTGCAGTAAACTGGTCGCCACCCGACCGGCAAATGCGCTCCCCATGCAGGTCAGCACCGGCAGCCCAGCCCAGAGGGAATCGCTGGCGGTCGTGTGCGAGTTGTAGGGCATGGTATCCAGGAACAGATCCGCTTGCCGGTGCCGCGCCAGGTGTTCGTCCAGGCTCACGTGCGGCGCGAAGATGAGTCGCTCGGGGGCGATTCCCCGTCGGTTCGCTTCACTTTGCAGATTCCTCGATGCAGCGGCGTTACTGGCGTGCAACCACAGCACGCTCCCTTGCACCTTCCCCAGCAGTCGCATCCAAATGCCGAACACATCGGGCCTGATCGTGTAACTGCCGTTGAACGCGCAGAACACGAACCCCGCCTCAGGCAGTCCCATCTCAATGCGAGTCAGAGTGCGCGCGGCGAACTTTCGCGTGGAATCCAGGGGCAGGTAGGCATCGGGCAGGCGGACGATCTTCTCGGAGTAGCAGCCCACGTGCTCCTCGGGGATGACGATCCGATCCGCCAAGACATAATCCATGTAGTCGGCCCCCGTCGTTCCCGGGTAACCCAGGTAGTTGACCTGGATTGGCGCCGGTCGTAGCGCAAAGATTCCCGGCCTGGCTCCTTGCGTATGACCGTTGAGGTCCACCGCGACGTCAACTTCGCGCTCGCGCAGAAGAGCCGCTACCTCGACATCGCTCATGTCTTGAACATCGATGAAGGCGCCAAAAGTACGTCTTAGTCGCGCCTGCATGTCGCTCTCAGGTGCGACCCGATAGGATATGCCGATCGTGTGAAACTTCGTTCTGTCATGCCGCTCAATGAGTTCCGCAATCGCGGATCCCACGGCGTGCTCACGGAAATCGGCAGAAAGATACGCGAGACGTATCTCGCGATGCCTATATTGCTCACCCCTCCAGATCGGAGCAGGGGCAGTGGGACAGCGGTCGGCGACCCAGACTTTGGCGCACAGATATTGCGCCTCCGGCGAGGTGGAAACCGCCAGGAAAGCAAACGGTGACGCGACACGCTTAGAGGCCTGGATGCAAGCGCTCAGCCGATCCACTTTCGCCGCATGCTCGCTCCAATCGCAGACCATCAACTCCGAGTAAATGAGATCGCCCAGCGCATACTCGTGATCGGGATCGATTTTCACGGCTTGCCTGAAACTGGCGGCCGCTTCCTCGTACCGCCCGAGGTCTTGCAGGAGGCTGGCGCGGTTGGTCAGCGCCCCGGGAAAGTTCGGCCGGATCGCGAGCGCCGCCTCGTAACTTTGCAGCGCCTCCTGCAACCGGTAGCCCCTGCACAAAGACTCGCCCAGACTATTCAAGGCCTCGGCATAGCCTGGCTTGATGGCGATCGCCTTGCGGTAGCACTCTACCGCCTCTTCGAGGCGGTAGAGATCCCGGAGGACGACACCGCGGTTATGCAACGCTTCGGCGTAGTTTGGCTGGCAGGCCAAGGCCTGGTCGTAGCTGGCAAGCGCCTCCAAAGGGCGCTTCATGTCCAGCAGGACATTGCCCCGATTGTAGAACGCTGGGGCGAAAGAGGGCTTGATCGCGAGTGCCCGGTCGTAGCTCGAGAGCGCTTCCTCGTGTCGGTGTAGCTTCGCTAAGGCGCTGCCGCGGTTCATTAGCGCAGTGGGAGCGGCTGGGTCGACAGCCAGGGCCATGTCGTAGTCTTGTATTGCCTGCTCAGCGCGCCCGAGTTCCAACGATATATTGCCGCGACTGGTTAGCAATTCACCGGATCGGGGGTTCAGCTTGAGCGCCCGGGTAAATAGAGCGTAGGC
>JANOGH010000435.1:0-1837 GCA_031414075.1 Betaproteobacteria bacterium
GGGGCGTCACACCCGGGGCGGCCTTCTTTGGGTTACCTTTCTTGGCCGCGCAATAATGGAAACAAGCCGCCGGGCTGCCCCCGGCCGTTTTTTGACCTTAGCGAGTTGGGATCATGAAGGTGAGACCATCGGCGCATGCCCCGCACAATTGCCTGGACCGACCGATGGGGAGCGCTAGTTCGACATGAGCAAAAGCCCGACAGTGGGCGTCGCTGGCTGCGGCTCGATGGGATTGCCGATGGCGCAGGCGTTACAGCACGCCGGCTATGAAGTCTGGGGGCTCGATGTCCGTCCCCCCAGTGAGTTCGGTTCCTTCCAGTCACGCATGCTCGAGGACCCCACGGAATTCGCCAGTCGCGTGGAGGTTGTCATCTCGGTTGTTCGGGATGCGGCACAGAGCCTGGAGTTGTGTTTCGATCGTCAGGCTTTGTTCACCCTTGCGCCGTATCCGAAGACTCTGATCGTGAGTTCGACTTTATCGCCGCGCTTCATGCCGGAGTTGCGCAGCCGGCTTCCGGTTGACGTCACCCTCATCGATGCGCCCATGTCCGGCGCCCCGCATGCGGCACGTCTGCGCAAGCTCAGCTTCATGCTGGGCGGGCCCGATGACGCTCTGGACCGGTTGACGCCGCTATTCCAGGCCATGGGCCAGCATGTGTTCAGACTCGGGCCCCTTGGCGCGGGCATGAAGGCAAAGGTTTTGAACAACTACGTAGCCAGCACCTCCGTCGTAGCCGTGCGCCGTGCCTACGCCCGCGCCCGGGAACTGGGCGCGGACCTGGAAGCGCTGCGATCAGTCATGAAGGCCAGTTCCGGATCGACCTGGTTCGGCGACCACTTCCACGACATCGACTGGTCGCGCGAAGGCTATGAAGCCGACAATACGATCGGCATTCTGGAGAAAGACATACGCTCAGCGCTGGATGCAATGAGCGGGGCGGAGCGCGCAGGGCCCGACGGGTTCGACGCTGCATTGCTCGCGGCAATTCGCGCGATAGAGCCGTTTGAACTGCGGTGACGCCCGCAAGGGGCCGTGAATATCGTGGATGCCGTTCTAATGCTCCACGAATCGCGCACCATTGTCCGTCTTTCTAATCTTTACGTTATTCACGACATTCACGGATTCACGATTTTCACGGGAGAACACTAATGGAGTCCCTCGCCACGCTCGGTACTGCCGTAGGCATGCTGCTCAAAGTGCGCAGGGAAACACTGGCTGTGGCCGAGTCCTCCGCGGGTGGATTGATCAACGCCGCGCTGGTCGCGGTTCCGGGTGCGTCGGCTTATTATCTCGGCGGCGCGATCGTGTATACGCAGGCTGGTCGCAAGGCTCTGCTCGGCATCGGCACGGAAGACATGACCAACGTCCGCTCGGCCAGCGAGCCGTTAGCACAATTGCTGGCCCGTCGTGTACGAAGCAATCTCGGCGCCACATGGGGTCTAAGCGAAACGGGAGCGAGCGGACCCACGGGCAATCGCTACGGAGATTCGGCGGGGCATGCCTGCATTGCGGTAGCCGGCCCGGTCGAGGCGGTGATCACCCTGGAGACCGGGAGCCTCGACCGCGAAGAAAACATGTGGGTTTTCGCGCGTCGCGCCGTGGAGCTACTGGAGGTGTGCGTTCGCAAGGCTTAACCCGCATCGGAGGAATCGGGTCGGGCTTTCATGGCACTACCTTAGGAAAATTCCATCCCCTCCCTCGCTTGCGGGGGAGGGTAGGGTGGGGGCGAATCGCGCACGTGCACGCTAAACATGCCCCCATCCCCGCCGTCCCCCGCAAGCGAGGGAAGGAGCTTATGACGCGATAAGCGCCTTAAGGTAGCGCCATTGGGGTCGG
>JANOGH010000436.1:0-1728 GCA_031414075.1 Betaproteobacteria bacterium
CTACACCGGCCTGATCAATTCTCACGAAGGGGACAAAGGCGTTGCTGCATGCCCCTACGACTTCTACAAGAAGTGGATCACCGATCCGGATGCAACCCGCGAGATGGTGGAAGCGATTACCCGGACCACCGTCGGCACCGACGAAGCGCCGATTCCCGGCATTCCCAACAAGAAGGAACCGGCGCACCGCTGAGGGCAATGGTCGTCATGCCGGACTGCGCTCGCGCAGTCCGGCTTTTCCGCGACACAAGTTCATGCTGAAACTCGAAAACATCATCGGCGCGGCCACGGATCCATCCATCGCCGAGCGGCTTCACCATCTCGGACATCACGGCAGGGTCGAGTACCTGTCGCTGTCCAGCGAGGACACGCAACGTCGCCGGATGCGGACTTCCACCGATACCGGCACCGAATGCGCTGTTGTCCTCGACCGCGCCCAGCAGCTGTTCGATGGCGCGGTGCTGATGCTCACGGACGAGCGGGCGGTGGTGGTGCGCATGCGCGAAACCGATTGGCTGACGCTGGCGCCGCGCGATACGGCTTCAGCGCTCGAGCTGGGCTATTTCGCCGGCAACATGCACTGGGCCGTGCGATTCGAAGGTGCCTGGCTGCGCATTGCGTTACACGGCCCGGTCGATCGCTATCTGGAGCGACTCCAGCCGTTCATTGCGGACGGCAGGGCGAGGCAGATCGGCAATGCCTGAACCGCACAGCCTGCTGGGCGCGTTGCAGTACGCCGACAGTTTTTTTCCGAGCGGCAGCATCGCGTTTTCCTGGGGACTGGAGACGTTGCGCGCCGACGGCGAAATCGTCTCGGCGGAGCAGGTTGCGCAATTCCTGGAAGGGCAGCTGGTGCATCGCTGGGCGAGCTTCGACGCGCCCGTGCTCGTTGCGGCAATGCGAGCCGACGGCGGGTTCGAGCGCCTGGCGGATCTCGACGATCTGGTCGAGGCAATGACGTTGGCCACCGAGCTGCGCGAAGGCTCGCGGCGCGCCGGCGCATCCCTGCTGAAAGTCCACGCTGGTCTCGGCACGCCGGGGGCCGCCGACTATCGCCAGAGGATTACGCGACGCCGGGCGCGCGGACATCTGCCGGTCGTGCAAGGCATGTTGTGGAATGCGACCGGACTTGCCGAGGAAGCCGGCCGTGCGGTATCCGCACATACGTTGTGTACCGGTATCGTCGGGGCTGCACTGCGCCTGGGAATGATCGGTCATCTGGACGCCCAGAAAATATTGCTGCAGGTGAGGCCGGTTCTGGTGGAGCTGCTGCGGCTGCCTCCGGGAAATGTGGAGGAATTGTATGCGTACGTGCCGCACGCCGAGATCGCGGCCATGCGGCACGAAGTCCAGGATTCGCGGCTCTTCGCAAACTGATTTTTTCACCACAGAGGCACAGAGGACGCAGAGAAAGTCCAAAGAATGAATATTTATTCATCTGGGGTTTCGTTTCTGGTTTTCTCTGTGCCCTCTGTGCCTAAAAGGGTACTCCGACGTGCTGCGCACGTAGGGTATCTGTGGTTAATTGAATTGGGTGATCGATGCTTTTGACACCGACAGAACTGGAGCGATTGACGATCTACACCGCGGCGGAGCTGGCCAGGAAGCGGCGGGCCAAGGGACTCAAGCTCAATTATCCGGAAGCCACCGCGATCATCGCCGACGAGATCCTGGAAGGCGCGCGCGAAGGCCGCTCCGTTGCCGATCTGATCGGCTACGGCTCGACCG
>JANOGH010000437.1:0-2508 GCA_031414075.1 Betaproteobacteria bacterium
GAATGACGGCGACCGTGCGATCGCCTGCGGCATACACACCGGTACCGAAGGTCGCGGCGTAGTACCAGTTGATGAGGTCCTGCTGGTCCTGCACCGCGCGCGTCTGCCCGTGTGCAGGCAGGGCCGCGGATACGGCTAGCGCGAACAGCAGACCCAGGCGAACAGCGGCGGGATAAGAAGCGGCAACAGTCACTGCATCATTATATTGACGGGCGCCTTCCAGAACTCGCCGTTTTTCATAATGACGCGCAGGTTTTCGCGCCGCTGCAGGATGCCCACATCCGCCAGCGGGTCGCCGTCGACCAGCAGCAGGTCGGCAAGGTAGCCCGGACGGATCTGCCCGAGGCGCTCGCCCATGCCCATGATCTCGCCGCCGAGCCGGGTGGCGGCGACGATCGCGTCCATCGGCGAAAACTCCAGCATGTCCACGAAGTGGCCGATATCGCGCGCGTCCGTGCCGACCGGATTCCAGGCGAAGCCGTAGTCGCCGCCGATCAGCACCCGCACCCCGCGCCGGTGCAAGGCCTTCATGTTTTCGATGCCGCTCTCGAGTTCATGCGCGATTCCGCGTCCTGCGGCGATTTCGCGGGTGATACCCCACGGCGCCGCCTCATTCAGCGTCGTGTAGAGGTTGCCCAGCACCGGTGCGACGAATATGCGTTCGCGCTGTGCTTCGAGCTGGTCGCGCGCATCGTCATCAAGCAGCGTCGCGTGATAGATCACATCGACGCCATGGCGCAGGCACATCCTCACCGATTCCGCGCTGCGCGCATGGGCGGCAATGCGTTTGCCGTGCGCTCGTGCCACGTCGCACACGGCGGCGACCTCCGCGTCATTCATCACCGTGGTATCGGCCGGGGAGGCCGGCGTGCCGGCGTCGCCGGATACATTGATCTTCAGGGTATCCACGCCCTCGCGCACCATCTCGCGCGAGAAGCGCCGGAATTCTTCGGCTCCGTTGCAGATCACAGCGAAATTCTCGCGATACATGTGATACAGGCGCACATCGCCAAGGCCGGCGGAGACGGTCATTTCCGGGCTGGCCGCCAGCGTTCTCGGACCGGGAAAATCGCCGCTGTCGATGGCATTGCGCAGCACGATGTCCAGCCTGGGTTTGGCAGCGGCAGCACTGAAGCAACTGGTAAAGCCGGCGTCGAGCATGCGGCGCGCATTCTGCGCGGTCCGCAATGTGTGCTCTTCGGGCGGAATGAAACCGAGTTCGACTGACTGGGCCACGTCGGTGAACGAGAGATGCGAGTGCGCCTCGATGAGACCGGGCATCAGCGTCGCCCCCTGCCCGTCGATAACCCTTGCGTTGCCGGCCGCAAGCAACACCGCAGCCGGAACGACGGCGGCGATCGTGTTGCCTTCAACGAGCACCGAACCGGCGAAGGCGGGCGCGCCGGTGCAGTCCAGAATGCTGACGTTCCTGAACAGCGTCGCGCTCATGGTCGCCCCGACCCGGCCCGCTTCTGCGGCATCTAGAGGCTCTCGATATACATCCGGTTCCAGGTCGGACTGATGATCAACTGATTGATGCAGGCATGGGCCGGCAGCTCGGCGATGAAGCGGATGGTATGGCCCAGGTCTTCCGGCTGCAGCATGCGCGCCCGGTCCTGGGAACTCGGCGGAACCGGGCGCCGGTCCATGATCGGCGTGGCGACTTCGGCCGGACAAATTGCGCAGGCACGAATGCCGTTCGCACACTCTTCCATGTTGATGGTTTCGGTCATGGCCGTGACGGCATGCTTGCTGCCGTTATAGGCGGCGCCGGTCAGTTTCGGATGGAAGACGCCGGCCCAGGAGGACACGTTGATGATCAGCCCGTCTTTCTTCGCGCGCATCGCCGGCAGCACGGCATGGATCGTGTAGAACGACCCGTCGAGGTTGATGCCGATGACCTCTTTCCAGCCTTCGACCGTCTGGTTCTTCCAGTAGCGGTTGGTCGTGTTCAGCCCGGCACTGTTGAGCAAAATGTCGATGCGCCCGTGACGGGAAAGAATCCCGTTGGCCACTTTCTTGACCGCCTTCGGATCGGAAACATCGAGCGCCTCGACTTCGGCCGACCCGCCCTTGATGCGAATCTTTTCCGCCTCCGGCGCCAGCACTTCCTTGCGGCGGCCGGACATCACCACGATTGCGCCGGCGTCCGCCAGCGCCTGCGCGCCGGCCAGACCGATCCCGGTTCCCGCGCCTGTGATCCAGGCCACTTTACCCGTCAGCTTGCCCATGTCATCTTCTCCTCTAGCAGGTTGATGCAAAAAGGTTTGTCGCTCCCGCGTAAGCGGAAGCCCAGAAATTCGCTCGCAAGAAAATCAAACACTTCTGGATTCCCGCCTACGCGCGAATGACAGAAAAGACGCTCCTCAGTTAGTTTTGCATCAAGCTGCTAGTGTAGTGCTTCTGAATTACCGGAACTTTCCCTCCCTCGCGTGCGGGGGAGGGTAGGGTGGGGGCGAATCCCGCACGTGCACGCTAAACATGCCCCCATCCCCGCCTTCCCCCGCA
>JANOGH010000438.1:0-1523 GCA_031414075.1 Betaproteobacteria bacterium
GAACAGCGGCAGCTTGGGATTCGCGAGCTGGTCGGCACGGGCCGTCTCCAGCGCGATCGATACCGGCACGTCGTCGAGTGCGCCTTTCAACGTCAATCGCAACGGCATGCCCGGATCGGCACGCAACTCCCCCTTGTCCACGGTGATGCGCGCTTCACCGCGCGTATTCGGGTCGCGCAGGACGATGCGCCCGCCGCCGATCGATCCCAGCAGCTCGGAGCGCGACAGCATGTCGCCGAGCCGGCTCGAGCGGGCGACGAGGTTGAATCCGAACTCGCTGAACGTCGCGTCGAGGTTTCGCACTACGCCGAGCGAGCGCAACAGTTTGCCGACGTCGATGTTTGCTGCGAACAGCCATAAACCGGCCGTCGGCTCCGCGCCGCGCAGATCGAGCAACACCGCGCCGTTGAAGTCGGTATCCGCGACATTGGCGGCGAAAAGGGACGGATGCATGTACCCTTCGCGGATTCGGCCGTCGAACGACACATTGCGCACCTCGACTGGCGCGCCGGCGAATCGCTTGATCCTGACTGCAACGTCCGCATCAGTGAGATCGATACCCTGCGGCAGCAGTGGAATATCCAATACAGGCCGCTCGGAATCCGTTTTTTTCTTTTCCGACTGCGGGATCAGCGATTCCAATTCCCTGACGTCGATCTGCTCCGCGCTCAACCGTATTGTTACGAGTGACTTGCCAGCAGCGGTTGTGCGTGCCAGATCCGCGGTAAGCGTGGTGCGGCCGAGCTTGAACAACAACTCCTGCAAGCGCCATTCGTTCTCGCGAAGACTCGTTTTTCCCGACAATGCGGCCGACGCTTCAGCGCCGGGCTTGAAACCGAACCAGCTTGCCACTTCGCCAGCTCGAGGGGCGGAGAATTCGAAAGCGATATCCGGTCCGCGATTCGCCATGGGCGCTTCGAGCGTGCCGTGGATGCGCGCACGCACGTCGCCGGAGCGCAAAATGAAGTTCAGCGGCGTGCGTCCCTGCAGCATGGTCGGTTCGAGCGCTCCGGCATGCAGTTGCGCAGTGAACGGATGACCCAGCAGCGCGCCGCGCATGGCGCCGTTCAATGCCTTGCCTGCGGGCAGGGCGATTGCCAGTTTGTCCAGGCCGAATTCCACCGGGCGGCCCCCTTCAATATTCCCGTAGCTGAACCGTCCGCGATCGACATCGAGCCGGACATCCAGGCTTTGCACCAGCTCCTTGCCCTGATCGCCTTGTGCCGAGAGTCGGAGATCGAAACGCCCGAGGTGTCCCTTGACGCCGCGTACGCCGAGCAGCAGTTCGGCCAGTCCGCCGAGATCGGAATCGCGTGTGCCGAGCGCCAGATTGAACTTGGGCGGACTCGCATTGCCATCGGCGCTGGCACTGCCTGAAAGCGCGACGCCTGTGATCGAGGCTTTCACCGGGGCCTGCAGCATCCCGTCTTTCAGCTTGATCTGCAGCGTGACATCTTTTACGTTGCCCGGCAGGCTCAGCCATTGCCCGACGCCCAAGGTGAGGTCGGCGTCCGCGCTGTTCA
>JANOGH010000439.1:0-3011 GCA_031414075.1 Betaproteobacteria bacterium
CGCGTCTGAATCAGGGCATACAGCGGCACGATGTAGAAGCCGCCGAACAGGCCGATCAGGAACAGGTCCAGCGCAATGCGCCAGGCACCGGGCTGCAGCAGAAATTGCCAGGCGCCGAGATCCGTGTGCGCAACACTACCGGGCGTGGCAAAGAACAAATCCACCGCGAACACGCTCAGGCCGATCGATCCGAACGGCACCAATCCGATCTCGACCTTGTGTCCGGACAGGCGCTCGCACAGCAGCGATCCCGCTGCCACGCCGACAGAGAACAACGCCAGCAGAAGCGTGACGACATGCTCATTGCCGCCGAGGTCGAGCCTGCTGTAGACCGGAAACTGCGACAGGAACAGCAACCCGTAGAACCAGAACCACGAAACACCCAGCAGCGAGAGGAACACCGTACGGTTCTGCTTCGCGAATTTCAGGTTCGACCAGGTCTCACGTAACGGATTCCAGTCGAAGGCAAGCGACTCGACCGGTGCCGGCGCCTTGGGAATCGCAAGGCTTGCAAGAAAACCCAACACCCCGATGACGAGGATCAATGCGCTGACCCAGGCAGTGCCGTCGTCGAGGGCGACCAGTACACCGGCGACCAGCGTGCCGCCCAGTATGGCGACGAAGGTTCCCATCTCCACGAGGCCATTGCCGCCGATCAGTTCCGCGGGGGCCAGCGCCTGCGGCAGGATTGCGTACTTCACCGGACCGAAAAAAGTGGAATGCAGACCCAGCAGAAACAGCGCGGAAAACAGCAGCGGCAGACTCTGCAGTAACAGTCCCGCGCCGGCGATCACCATGATTGCGATTTCGATCGCCTTGATGATGCGGATGATCGCGGACTTGTCGAACTTGTCGGCGATCTGGCCGGCGCTGGCTGAGAAAAGCAAAAAGGGAAGGATGAAAATGCCTGCTGCTGCATTCGTCAGCAGATTCGCATCGAGGGTGGAATACGTGCTGGCGTGATACGCCACCAGAATGACCAGCGAATTCTTGTAGAGATTGTCGTTGAACGCGCCAAGGAGCTGGGTCAGAAAGAAAGGCCCGAAACGGCGTTCGAAAAGAAGTCGAAACTGGTTCTTGTTTTCCATCTCCCTTTGACCGCGGTCCGGGACAACGCCAACCGAGCACGCATGGCGCGTCAAATTCATCAATCAGTGACGCTTTACGCGTATCGCGACTGTTGATCCTTCGTCAGTGCCATGCGTCGGCGTTCCGACACTACCATTTTTCCCTTAAAAACAGAGCACATTCGAGCGACCGTGGAATTGTCATTTTCTCAACATACCTTGCTGGCATAGCCATTGCGCTATAGAGAGTGCGCCTGGGGATCGTGGAGCAAAGGGAGGTCGGTTGCCTTTAGGCACCCGACTCGCGCAAACCCCGGGCGCACCTTTTCACCAGGGTCACGGGAACACGCAGCGATGCATTCGCGCTCGCAAATTGAGGACTCTTCAGAACCAGCTGCTGGTTCGGCGCAAAGCCTGCGCAGGCCTCGGCAGGCACGGCTGCGCCGCTATCTGGATTGGATCGCGGCGCGCTTTCGGTCCCTTTTCTCGCATGAAAAAGCCAAAGATTCGGAGAAAGACATTCCGTTGGGTGATCAGGTCCAACTGCCAGCAGAATTTCTGGAGACCGTGTCCCGGATACCCGGTAGCCAGGATCGAAAATAGTCAGGCCGGGTCTAGTGCTCTGGATGCCCCGGCGGCTTTCGCCATTCAGTGGCATTGCTATTCACTTCTGACACGGGAGAAAATCAAAGCGAAGCTCTCCACCATGCGATCGATCTGTTGACGAACGATCGTAGCCACTTTGTCTTTTGGACCGTAACCGAGCGATGCGTCCTCGATTATATTCAAGTGATCCGACGTCGATATCTGGCACTTGACCTGATACGCGACCGGTGAATCGTCACCCTCTATCCAGACCCGGCATGAAAAGCGACCCATTGCCCTTCTGTTCTCCTCGTCGGACCAGTGAGAGGCGTCGATACCCCGAAATGGGACGCCGGAGAAGTACCGGCCAAATTGAATCCGCATGAATTGCGTCAGATCTTCTGACGAAAGACCACTCGACTTGGCTGGCTTGGCCGAATCGGCAAGGTGAACACTGACGGAAATAGAACCAAAAAAAGAAATCAGTTTCAAGTCTTCGTAGTCTCGCGGAGAGCCCTCTGCGGCGCACGCGTTGTTCAATCCGAGAAATAACGCAAAACTGAACCACAATACTTGCTTCGACGTGCGATAGAAAAGGCGAGCCGCAGGCCAGATGCCCCTCGCATCCAGGGAGGCAAGACTTGGGAAGCACCGTGACCCTGGTGCGGCTCGCAAACCGGTCAAGCAATACGACAAAGGCGCTGTCAGTTTGTTCAGCCGCAAGGCCGACAGCGCTGTCCAGTCGGAGCACCGACCGATCCTTTCGGCCTGCGTGCGCGGCTGCGTCGAACTCGTATGGGGAAGCAAGCTGGCGGATTGCCAACTCATTATCGAAGGGTACAGCGTCGGTTCGGCAAATTGCCCACACCGGCCACTGATGGCCGAGCACAACCTTCCGCGCCCAACCCTCCTTCTGCTGCATTCGTCCGGAACCCAGCGGCTGCACCGCTCGCGGACCCTCGCAGCCTCCCTTGTTAATTTCATTCCCTTTGTTTTTATTTTGTTTTTATATGCTGGGCGCCCGTGCTCGCCGCTTTGGTTTTTACCTTTTCTGGTATTGTTTTCTTGTATTGTGCTTTCTACGGCATCTGCAAAATTTGTCAAATCTGACAAACTGACAGGTTTGCACAGTCAACGCATCGCATGCCGTCCAGATAAAATCTTCAGAGACCTTTCTAACATTCTCAATTCATATCAATATTGCGCCTAATCGGGGAGCGCCTATCTGATTGGATGCACAAAATCTGTGCAACTCTGTTGCCATGACCTACTTGAAAATATTTTCAAGCAGGTCACGCCCTGGAGGACAAAAACCAATGCTAGGCGCTAAAACATATTTATGATTAATATGGGATTATG
>JANOGH010000440.1:0-5024 GCA_031414075.1 Betaproteobacteria bacterium
TGCAGGGCCACATTGCCCGGCGCGTAGAACGCGTATACGCCGGGCGCTTCCGGAATCCGGTCGGGCAGATCCGCCGGCAAACCCGGCGGCAATTGCGGTTTCTTCAGTTGGTCCGCAACGGCTTTGTGGATTTCGCTCGTCTCGAGTTCCTGGTGGATGCATTGCGTGAAATCCCACAGCACGCGCGCGTCGGCCAGCGCGCGGTGCCGGTTTTCGCAGGCAAGTCCATGACGCTGGATCAGGCTGTCCAGATTGTGCCGTCGCTCGTGCGGATACAGACGGCGTGACAGCCGGACGGTACAAAGCACGTCGGAGACGTACTTCAGTCCGACTCGCCGGAATTCGCTTTGCAGGAATCCATAATCGAAGCGGGCGTTGTGGGCCACCAGCGTCCTGCCGGCCAGTCGCTGATACAAGTCCGGGGCAAGCTCCGCGAACGTCGGCGCCTTGGCCACCATTGCATCGGTGATGCCGGTCAGTGACTCGATCAAGGGCGGGATCGGTCGTTCCGGGTTCACCAGCGAGTTCCATTCGCCGATGTGGCGGCCCTGCTCGACCTCCACCAGCCCGATCTCTGTGATGCGATCGGAATGCGCGGCGGCGCCGGTCGTTTCCAGGTCCAGAAAGATCAGCGCGCGGTCAAGCATTGCCGGAGAGAATTCGTATCTGCACAGCTACCCATTCTAAGATGCATGATGCCGATGCCGCCATCTGTATAATCTTCAGAAGCAATCATCCGGGGGAATCCATGTCATCGCGTTACCTGCCTTTGCTGCTGCTGGTCGTTACCTTGCAAGCTTTCGCCAAATCCGAGGCGGAAGCCCCGGCAGGCGGCCTTATCGATTGCGAGCATCCGCCCAAGAATCTGACCCACACTTTACCGAAACAGATTGCCATGGCGGCCACCGTAATCTGCATGCCTGCCGCACAAATGATCGTCGCCAGGGAAGGATGGGCCTGGCGGTTCCCGGGCAGTTTCTTCGACCGGCCTTCGATTCCCGCCTATTCGCCGACCGAATCGCGTGCCGACGCCGGTGGCCGTTACTTCACCAGCTTCAAAGCCACGGAGTTATCGGCCGGCGAAATCAAGAAGCTCCACGAAGCGTTTGCCAAAACGCTGGCGACCTATACGGATGCATTGCCGCCTGCCCGCGTAGTCAAGCTAGTTGCCAGAAACGACCTCGGCCATCCGATGGATGCGTACTTCGGATTCAAGTCACAGAGTGAAGGCTGGGTGGCGTTGTGCGCGCCGGACTGTGTGCCGGAATTCTTTTTCCTGATGAAACGCCATTGACCGGAGGCAGACCATGAAGTTCTCAGCGGATCAAATTCTGCCCGCCGACGCGCAGCAGGCAACTTTGGTCGGACGCGCCTGGGTGCCGGGACGCAACGCCGGACCCAGTCCGGTACTGGTTGCCGAGGCCCAGGCCTGGGATCTGTCCCGCGTCGTGCCGACAGTCAGCGAATTGCTCAACCTGAAGGATCCGGTCAAGGTCGCGCTCGATGCGGTGAAGAGCGGCTGGGCGAAGCCCGTCGGGGCAATCGCCGATCTGATAGCCAATTCGCATGCGGACCGCCGCGATCCGGCGCAGCCCTATCTGCTCACGCCCTGCGACTTGCAGGCGTTGCGGGCGTGCGGCGTGACCTTCGTCTCCAGCATGCTCGAGCGCGTCATCGAGGAGCACGCCAAGGGAGACCAGGACAAGGCCGATGAAATTCGCCGTTCCATTGGCGCGGAGATCGGCGCGGAGATCAAAACCGTCAAGCCGGGCTCGCCCGAGGCGAAGCGGGTCAAGGAATCGCTGATCAAGCGCCAACTCTGGTCGCAGTATCTGGAAGTTGGCATCGGACCCGACGCAGAGGTATTCAACAAGTCGCAACCCATGTCGGCCGTCGGCGTGGGTGCGGAGATCGGCGTGCGCGCGGATTCTTCCTGGAATAATCCCGAACCGGAAATCGTGCTGGCGATCAACCGCGCGGGCCGGGTGATCGGCGCGGCGCTGGGCAACGACGTCAATCTGCGCGATTTCGAGGGCCGCAGCGCGTTGCTGCTGGGCAAGGCCAAGGACAACAATGGAAGTTGTGCGATCGGCCCGTTCATCCGCCTGTTCGATGAGAGTTA
Source organism: Betaproteobacteria bacterium (assembly GCA_031414075.1). Classification (GTDB taxonomy): domain Bacteria; phylum Pseudomonadota; class Gammaproteobacteria; order Burkholderiales; family JACQAP01; genus JACQAP01. The sequence continues at coordinate 2,123 of JANOGH010000440.1, forward strand.
CGGCATCGACGATCTGCGCCGCACGCACATACATGTCGAAGTTTCCGGCCCCGACGGCTACAAACTGACCGGGGAGAGCCATCTGCAAAATATCAGCCGCGATCCGCTTGATCTTGCGGCGCAGGCAGTCAATCGCACACATCAGTATCCCGACGGCGTGATGTTATTCCTCGGCACCCAGTTTGCGCCGATCCAGGATCGCGACCAGCCTGGCAAGGGGTTCACGCACAAGATCGGCGACGTCGTGTCGATCCGCGCGCGTTCTCTCGGCATGCTGGTGAATCGGGTCAATCACTGCGACAAAGTGGCGCCGTGGACCTACGGCGTCAACGACCTGATGCGCAATCTCGCGTCGCGGGGACTTCTCTAACCCGAAACGCACTCACCGCAGAGGACGCGGAGGACGCAGAGGAAAAACAAAAACAACAATTCTCGTGTTCGCTCATCGGCCGAATATCCGTCGCGGTAAAAGTTGGCTATACGGATCCGTGGACGGTCACGTAGATCTTATTCCGAGTTTGTTCTCCTCCGTGTTCTCTGCGCCTAAAAGGGTACTCCGACGTGCTACGCACGTAGGGTATCTGTGGTGAAAGATTTGGTGAGAAAAGCTATAGCCAGTCTTTCATCCAACGCGCGCAATCGTCGTTGTGCGTGAACCGCTCGCAACGCTCTATAAACTATCCATGTGCTCAACCATGCGTTTGCGCATTGCTGCATCGGGTAAAGCTCCGATGCCCGCCATCATGTTGTCGAGCAAATGACTTGGTTTGCCGGTTGCGGGGATCACGCAGGTCACCGCAGGATGGCTGAGGATGTACTTCAGGAAAAATTGTGCCCAGGATCGGCAATCGAATTCAGCCGCCCACGCCGGCACGTCCTTGCCGCGCACGCGGGAGAACAGGCTCGCCTGCGCGAACGGCCGATTGACGATCACAGCGACGCCGATATCGCGTGCAAGCGGCAGAATGCGTTCCTCGGCTTCGCGTTCCGCGATCGAATAGTTGAACTGCACGAAATCGAAATCCTTCGTTCTCATCAGGCGTTCCAGCTCGGCGTAGGCGCCGGAATGGTAATGCGTGATGCCGGTATAGCGAATGCGGCCGGCGGCCTTCCATTGCTTCAAGGTGGCCAGATGGGTTTTCCAGTCGAGCAGATTGTGGATCTGCATGAGATCCATGCGTTCGACTTTCATGCGCCGCATGGACTCTTCCATCTGGTGCAGGCCGGCTTCCTGACCGCTGGTCCAGACCTTGGTGGCCATGAACAGCCGTCCACTGATGCCGAGTTCGACCGCGAGGTCGCCGACGACGGATTCGGACGCCCCATACATCGGCGAGCCGTCGACCAGCGTCCCGCCTTGCTGCACGAACAGGCGCAGCACGTCCTTCAGGGGATCTCGCTCCGACGCGCCGCCGACGTCGAAGCTCCGGTAGGTGCCGAGGCCGATAGCCGGCAGCATCTCGCCGCTCGCGGGTATCGGCCGAACGGCCATGGCCGGGGCTTCAGCGAACGACTGGTGCGCCATCGTTGCCGATAGTCCGGTTGCGGTCAGCGTCTGTAGCACGCGGCGCCGCAGCGGTTTGCGCGGATGGTTCATTTGTTAATCCGATATTCGGTGTTTTCCATTTTTGCAACTCTACAAGGAAACAATTAGAGTGCCGCTAACTTTACGGGTTCAAACAATGCCGGTTGCCCTGCAAGATGTTCGCGATGCCGCCGCCGCCATTTCCGGCGCCGTACTCGATACCGCTTGCCTGCTGTCGCGCACGCTATCCGGCATTGCCGGTGCAGAGGTCTTCCTCAAGTTCGAAAATCACCAGTTCACGGCCTCGTTCAAGGAGCGCGGCGCGCTCAACAAGCTGCTGTCGCTCGATGCCGCGCAGCGGCAGGCCGGCGTGATCGCGGTCTCGGCCGGCAACCATGCGCAGGGCGTCGCCTATCACGCCGGGCGTTTGCACGTTCCCGCAGTCATGGTGATGCCGCGCTTCACGCCGCACGTGAAGGTCGAACAGACGCGCGCCTTCGGTGCGGAAGTCATCCTGCATGGCGAAAATTTCGATGAAGCGAAGGCTCATGCGCTGCAAGTCATGTCGCAACGGCGGCTGACGCTGGTGCATCCCTACGATGACGACAAGGTCATCGCCGGGCAGGGCACGATTGCGCTGGAAATGCTCGACGCGCACCCGGACCTCGATGTGCTGATTGTGCCGGTCGGCGGTGGCGGCATGATCGCGGGCATGGCGAGTGCGGCAAAGGCGATGAAGCCCGGCATGGAAATGATCGGCGTGCAGACTTCACGGTTTCCGTCCATGTACGCTGCATTGAAGGGATCGAAACCGGAGTTCGGCAGCAACACGATTGCCGACGGCATCGCAGTCAAGGAGCCGGGAAAGCTGACCCTCGAGATTATCCGCAGGCTGGTCGACGACATCGTCCTCGTCGACGAGGGCGATATCGAACAGGCGATGCTGCTGTTGCTGGAAATAGAAAAGACAGTCGTCGAAGGTGCCGGCGCCGCCGGGCTGGCAGGTCTGTTGCGCAACCGCGAACGATTTGCCGGAAAGAGAGTGGGTGTGGTGCTCTGCGGCGGAAACATCGACCCGCTTATGCTGGCCGACATCATCGAGCGCGGCATGGTGCGCGCCGGCCGGTTGACGCGATTGCGGGTTGAGCTGCGCGATCTGCCCGGCTCGCTGGCAAATGTCACCGCGGCTCTGGCCGAGGCGAACGCCAACATCGAGGAAGTCCATCACGAACGCGCCTTTACGCAACTGCCGGTGCAGACGGCCGTGGTGGATTTCGTCCTGCAGACGCGCGGGCACGATCATGTGCGGCAGTTAATTGCGGTGTTGGAAGCTGCCGGTTTCAAGGCGCGGCTGCACAATACTGACTAGGTGCGAGG
>JANOGH010000441.1:0-5747 GCA_031414075.1 Betaproteobacteria bacterium
TCACGCTTATGCAAAGCAGTTTTCTGAAGCCGCGAATCATTGATGTTCAGACGATCTCCGCCTTCCATGCGAAGGTGACGATGGAGCCGTTCGAACGCGGCTATGGTCACACCCTCGGCAACGCACTGCGCCGGGTGCTGCTGTCCTCCATGCCGGGATATGCGCCGACCGAGGTCAAGATCAATGGCGTTCTGCACGAATACTCCACCATCGACGGTGTGCAGGAGGATGTCGTCGACATCCTGCTCAACCTGAAGGGTATCGTGGTGAAACTGCACAGTCGCGATGAAGTCGTGCTCAATCTCAAGAAGCAGGGAGAGAGCGTAGTCACCGCGGGCGACATCGAAGCGTCGCACGATGTCGAGATCATCAACCCCGGGCATGTAATCGCGCACATAGCGCCCGGCGGCAAGCTCGACATGCAGATCAAGGTTGAAGGTGGCCGCGGTTACGTGCCGGCGACTACGCGTGCTCTGGCGAAGGAAGGCCGCACCATCGGTAACATCATGGTGGATGCGTCATTCAGTCCGGTGAAGCGGGTCAGCTATGCGGTCGAGTCGGCGCGCGTGGAACAGCGCACTGACCTCGACAAGCTGATCATGGACATCGAGACCAATGGCGTCGTGGAACCGGAGGAGGCCATCCGCTATGCCGCACGCATCCTGGTCGACCAGTTGTCGCTGTTTGCAGATCTGAAAGGCACGCCGGCACCGATCGAACAACCGAAGACTCCGCAGGTCGATCCGATCCTGCTGCGTCCGGTGGATGATCTCGAACTCAAGGTGCGTTCAGCCAATTGCCTGAAGGCGGAGAATATCTATTACATCGGTGACCTGATCCAGCGTACCGAGACCGAATTGCTGAAGACGCCGAACCTCGGCCGCAAATCGCTCAACGAGATCAAGGAAGTCCTTGCCTCGCGCGGCCTGACACTCGGCATGAAGCTGGAGAACTGGCCGCCGGTCGGACTCGAGAAGGTTTAAGGGGAAAAGAAAATGCGTCACCATCTGGGACTGCGAAAACTCAACCGCACCAGCAGCCATCGGCTGGCCATGCTGCGCAACATGACCAATTCTCTGCTGCGACACGAGGTCATCAAGACCACTTTGCCCAAAGCGAAGGAACTGCGCCGCGTCGCCGAGCCGATCATTACGCTGGGCAAGAAGCCGTCGCTTGCCAACCGGCGCCTGGCATTCTCGCGCCTGCGTGACCGCGAGATGGTGCTCAAGCTGTTCAACGACCTGGGTCCGCGCTTTGCCAAGCGCAATGGCGGTTACCTGCGCATCCTGAAGTTCGGCTTTCGGCAGGGCGACAACGCGCCGATGGCGCTCGTGGAACTGCTGGATCGTCCCGACGTTGCCGAAGAGACCAAGGCCGCCGCGAAGTAGACGGGATGTAGCAAAGCAAGATGCCTTGGGCAGAAACGAAGAAGCCGGGTTATCCCGGCTTCTTCGTTTTTGTGGGCCGACTCAACCGATTGCGGCTGCAGCGCGGCTGCGGGCAGGTTTGGACGCAATGACCTGACGCAGGTAGCTTCCGGTATAGGACGACGCTGCGCTGGCGATTGTCTCTGGCGACCCCTGCGCGATGATGGAGCCGCCTCCGTCGCCGCCTTCGAGGCCCAGGTCTATGATCCAGTCCGCGGTTTTGATGACATCCAGATTGTGCTCGATTACCACCACGGTATTGCCGTGATCGCGTAACCGGTGCAGTACGGTGAGCAGCAACTCGATGTCGTGGAAATGCAGGCCGGTGGTCGGTTCGTCGAGAATATAAAGCGTGCGTCCCGTGTCGCGTTTGGACAGCTCCAGCGCGAGCTTGACGCGCTGCGCCTCGCCGCCCGACAGCGTGGTCGCGCTTTGTCCGAGACGGATATAGCCGAGCCCGACGTCGAGCAGGGTATCGAGCTTGCGGGCGAGCACCGGAACGGCACTGAAAAATTCCCGCGCCTGTTCGACTGTCATCTCCAGTACTTCGTGAATGTTGCGGCTCTTGTACTGGATCTCCAGGGTTTCGCGGTTGTAGCGCTTTGCATGGCAGATATCGCAGGCAACGTAAATGTCCGGCAGGAAATGCATTTCCACCTTGATGACGCCGTCGCCCTGGCACGATTCGCAGCGACCGCCCTTGACGTTGAAGGAGAAGCGTCCCACGCCGTAGCCGCGCTCGCGCGCCAGCGGCACGCCCGCGAACAGGTCGCGAATCGGCGTGAACAGGCCGGTGTATGTTGCGGGATTGGAGCGCGGCGTGCGTCCGATCGGGCTCTGGTCCACGTTGACGACCTTGTCGAAAAAATCCAGTCCCTGAATTTCGTCGTGCGGCGCCGGCTCGGTCGTGCTCCCGTAGAGGTGCTGCGCGACCGCATGGTAGAGCGTGTCATTGATCAGGGTGGACTTGCCGGATCCCGAGACGCCCGTTATGCACACGAACAGGCCGACCGGAAGATCGAGGTTCACGTTCTTCAGATTGTTGCCGCGCGCTCCCAGCAGACGCAGCATTTGCTTCGCCTGGGGTTTGTGGCGTAACTGCGGCATCCGGATTTGGCGACGTCCGGACAAATACTGTCCGGTGAGCGACTCGGCGCTGGCGGCGATCTGTGCGGGCGTTCCTTCGGCGACGATACGGCCGCCGTGTACGCCTGCGCCCGGACCCATGTCCACGACGTAATCGGCATTCAGGATCGCATCGGTATCGTGTTCCACCACGATGACCGAATTGCCGAGGTCGCGCAGTTCCTTCAGCGTTTCGAGCAAGCGGCCGTTGTCGCGCTGGTGCAGGCCGATAGAAGGCTCGTCCAGCACGTACATGACGCCGGTCAACCCCGAGCCAATCTGCGAGGCGAGCCGGATGCGTTGCGCCTCGCCGCCGGACAGCGAGTCGGCCGAACGGTCCAGTGCCAGGTAGTCCAGGCCGACGTTGACCAGGAATTGAATCCGATTGGCGATTTCGTGCACGATCTTTTCCGCAATCACGAGCTTCGCGCCCTCCAGCCTCATGTCGTGGAAGAACTGCAGCGCCAGTTTCAGCGGCAGGCCGCTGACTTCGAAGATCGCCTTGCCGGCGACGAATACATTGCGTGCTTCGCGGCGCAGCCGGGTGCCCTTGCACTCCGGGCAAGGCTGGCTGGCGAGATATTTCGCGAGTTCTTCGCGCACCGCGGCTGAATCGGTTTCGCGATAGCGTCGCTCCAGATTGGGCAGAATGCCTTCGAAAGGATGCTCGCGCTGAACCTTGTTGCCGCGCTCGCCGGCGTAGAGAAAACGCACTTTCTCGCGGCCGGTTCCATTCAGAATCAGATCGCGCACGGTTTCCGGCAGTTGCTCGAAGGGCGTGTCGATGTCGAATCCATACTGCTGCGCGAGACTGCCGATCATCTGGAAGTAAAACTGATTGCGCTTGTCCCAGCCCCTGACCGCGCCGGCAGCGAGCGACATGTGCGCAAACGCCACTACGCGTTTCGGATCGAAGAAAGTAATCTGGCCGAGACCGTCGCAGCGCGGGCAGGCGCCCATCGGATTGTTGAACGAGAACAGCCGTGGTTCCAGCTCGGGCAAGGAATAGCTGCAGCTCGGGCAGGCAAAGCGCGCGGAAAACAGGTGTTCGTGCCTGCCATCCATTTCCACCGCCAGTGCGCGCCCGTCGGCATGACGCAGCGCAGTTTCGAACGACTCGGCCAGACGCTGCTTGATGTCCGGGCGTACCTTCACGCGGTCGATGACGATCTCGACCGTGTGTTTCCCGGTCTTGGAGAGCTTCGGAACACTGTCGATGTCAACCACCTTGCCGTCGACACGAACGCGCACGAAGCCCTGCGCGCGCAGGTCCTCGAACAATTCCAGGTTCTCGCCCTTGCGTTCGACCACCAGCGGCGCGAGGATCATCAGACGCGTATCCTCGGCAAGCTTCAGGACATGGTCGACCATTTGCGACACGCTTTGCGCCGACAGCACGAGGCCGTGATCCGGACAATGCGGCTCGCCTACGCGGGCGTAAAGCAGCCGCAGGTAATCGTGAATTTCGGTGACCGTGCCGACGGTTGAGCGCGGATTGTGGCTGGTGGCTTTCTGCTCGATAGAAATGGCCGGCGACAGCCCCTCGATCAGGTCGACATCCGGCTTTTCCATCAATTGCAGGAACTGCCTCGCGTAAGCCGACAGCGATTCGACGTAGCGGCGCTGGCCTTCCGCATAAAGCGTATCGAAGGCGAGCGAAGACTTGCCGGAGCCGGACAATCCGGTGATCACGATCAGCCGGTTGCGCGGCAGATCGAGATTGATGTTCTTCAGGTTGTGCGTGCGGGCACCGCGTACGCGGATGAAATCCATGCGCTGGAAGAGTGTTTGGTCAACCTGTTAATATACTGCACTTCAAAAGCAATTCCCAACCTGCTGTTCAGTCCCGTTCCCGAATGTCTGCATCAGACCGCATGACACCCCAGGAGTTGCGCGCGAGCTTCGGCCTCGCCGGCATTTTCGGGCTGCGCATGCTTGGCATGTTCATCATCCTGCCGGTGTTTGCGCTCTACGCCGCGACGCTGCCCGGCGGGAGCAGTCATACCATGATCGGCATTGCGCTCGGCGCTTACGGCCTGACCCAGGCCTGCCTCCAGGTGCCATTCGGCTGGCTTTCGGATCACTGGGGGCGCAAACGCACCATTTACCTCGGCCTGATCATTTTCGCCCTCGGCAGCTTCATGGCCGCACTGGCGCACGACATAAACATGGTGATCCTGGGACGCATCATTCAGGGCGCAGGCGCGATTTCCGCCGCAGTGATTGCGCTGGCTGCGGATCTGACGCGCGACGATCAGCGCACCAAAGCCATGGCCATCATCGGCATCACCATCGGCGGCACCTTCGCGCTGTCCATGGTGGCCGGACCGGTGCTCGATCGCATCGTGGGTGTCCCTGGAATCTTCGCGCTGACCGGAATTCTGGCGATCGCGGCGTTGCTGGTTGTGCGGGTAGTCGTCCCCGATCCCTTGCCGGCTGGCGCACACAAACCGCCGGTTCAGCGGGCATCATTGCAATCCGTGTTGCGCGATACGCAGTTGTTGCGGCTCAATTACGGCATATTCGCGTTGCATGGCATCCTGATGGCGCTTTTTGTTGTGGTGCCTTTCGCGCTGCAGGCGCACCTGCCCGCGGCCAGTCACTGGCAGGTGTATCTGCCGGTCATGCTGGGCGCGATTGCGCTGATGCTCCCCGCCATGCTGCTCGCCGAACGCAGGGGACTGCAGAAACCGGTATTTGTCGGCGCGGTGACCGTGTTGATCGGTGCGCTCGCCCTGTTGACGTTCTCGGATACGGGGCTGCCCGCGCTGGTGGCTGGCCTGCTGGTGTTTTTCGCTGCCTTCAATCTGCTCGAAGCGACACTGCCCTCCATGATCTCCAAGCGGGCACCGGCCGGCGCCAAGGGCACCGCCATCGGCGTTTACAGCTCGGTGCAATTCATCGGCACTTTCGTGGGCGCGGCGAGCGGCGGCTGGTTGTCGCAACACTACGGCACATCTGCAGTATTCGGTTTCTGCGCCATGCTGGCGGTGGTCTGGCTGCTGCTGGCTTTCGGCATGCGCGTCCCGCGCAGCCTGGAGACGCGCCGTTATCAGCTGCCGAGGACCGACGCGCAAACCGCTTCGGGACTGGTGCACAGCCTTTCGGGCCTGCCGGGCGTGCGCGAAGTGAACCTGAGCGGCGAGGGAGTGGCCTATCTGAAGGTGGACACGATGGGTTTCGACGAACAAAATG
>JANOGH010000442.1:0-2655 GCA_031414075.1 Betaproteobacteria bacterium
AGTTTCTCGAGCTCGACAAATCCGTCATTTCTGGTCTGAGAATAGGGGTTTATGAACGCACGCCCGTAGTCGAGTGGCTGAAGAAGCACAACCTGCTGGACCAGGCTGTGCCGTACCGGCTGCTGAACGCCGATCCGAATCACTATCCCGGCAAGATCATCGATGACGATCTGGTCAATGGAAGGATCGATGCCGCAGTGGTGTGGGGTCCGGTCGGCGGTTATTTCGCCAGGCGCATCGCAGCGCCCGAACTGGTCGTGTTGCCGCTGAAGTCGGAACCCGGCGTGCGCATGGATTTCGGCGTGTCAATGGGTGTGCGCCAGGGAGAGAAGGCGTGGCGTGCTCTCGTCCAGCAGGCGCTTGATCAGAGCCAAGAAGAAATCGCCCAGATCCTGCGGCAATACAACATCCCGATGGTGGATGACAAGGGTGAACCGATACGCTAAGACGCCACCACATGCGGAAGAAGTTCGGGGTCGTCTTCGCGATCGGCATCTTTTGCACGGTGGCGCAAGGCGCGCCTTTTGATCAGGCTTATTGGATCGCGGTGTCTTCCGCTGTCGTTAAAGTCGAAGTCTCCCGCCCCAGCGGTGGCTATGCAGTTGGCACAGGCGTAGTGGTTGATCACGGCGAGGTGGCGACGGCCTGTCATGTGTTGCGCGGCGGAGCGCGAGTTGCCGTTCTGTATGCCGGCGTCCGGCACAGCGCCGTGGCACGCAATACGTCCGCGGAACACGATATTTGCCTCCTGCAGGTGCCGCTGCTCGAAGCCCGGCCGGCCGTCCTGCGGCCGACATCGCAGCTCGCGATCGGCGAGGAGGTCGGTGCGATCGGCTTCAGCGCCGGTGCAGGCGTACGTTACGCGCACGGAGCGGTGGCGCGCCTGCATCGTTACGACGACGGCGTCGTCGTCCAGGGCAATGCCGCTTTTACTTCGGGCGCGAGCGGTGGCGGTCTATTCGATGCCGACAGGCGTCTGGTCGGCATCCTCATGTTCCGTATGCGCGGCGCCGGTCCGCAATATTTTGCCGCGCCGGTCGAATGGATTACAGACGGAGTCGGCTACACTGGAAGCGAAGCCGTGAACGCGGAGATTGCCGGCGAACCATTCTGGAATCGGGCACCCGATCGGTTGCCCTACTTCATGCGCGCCAACATGCTGATGAGCGAGGAGCGCTGGGATGACCTGCAGACCCTGTTGTCGCAGTGGAAAATAGACGAACCGTCAAGCGCCGAGCCCGATTTCCTGCTGGATGAATTGGAGAGTCACCGCGGCCGGGGTGCGAGTGAATTGCCGGAGGTGCCGCAATGAAGGTAATGCAATCGATCCTTGTCCTGGCAATGATTGTTCTGACGCCGCTGTGCCGCGCAAATGATTTTCCGACCGCGGATCGTGTCGAGTTCGTCCTGGAGTGCATGCGCGATCACACTGGCGGCCAGTTCGAAGTGCTGAACAAGTGCTCATGCACCATTGATCGTATCGCCGAGCAGTACCAGTACGACGATTTTGTCGAGGCGCAGACCATGGCGAAAGCCGTCACGATGGCCGGCGAGCGCGGTTCGGTTCTGCGCGACAACGAGGATGCCCAGAAAGCGGCCAGGGGTTATCGCACATCCGTTGCCGAAGCTGCGCACGCCTGCTTTCTGCGCTGAAATCCGATGAGTACCGCGCGCCGAACCCTTTCGACATTACTTCTCTTGCTGATCGTGCTGAGTGCCGCTGCCGCGGACGATGGCGCGAGTCCGGACACCGACATCTGGCGCAAGGTGCGTGCCGACCTTTTCGGCGATCGCCCGATTGCGGACGATGGAACCAGTGGCAATATTGTGCTGACCATGCCTGCACGTGCCGCGGACGCGTCGGTGGTGCCGCTGACGATACGCGTCAGACCATCGCCGAATGACGCGCCGACAAAGAAACTCTATGTCGTCATCGACCGCAATCCTTCGCCTATCGCGGGAATCTTCGAGTTCGGCGAGGGCAGCGGCAGTCCTGACTTGGAGACGCGGGTGCGGATCGAGGAGTACACGTGGGTACGCGTGATCGCCGAGCGGACCGACGGATCGCTGCTGGCTGTGCAACGTTTCATCAAGGCCGCCGGAGGTTGCTCGGCACCCGCCGGCAAGTCACTGGCCGAGCGCCTGGCCGGGATGGGGCAGATGAAGTGGCGCATCGATCCGCCGGCCAATCCGCCGGCGCCGGTGTGGGTGCAACTCATGATCCGCCATCCGAACAACTCCGGCCTGGCGATGGACCAGTTGACGCATTTGTACGATCCACCTTACTACGTGCGCAATGTGCAGGTGACTCGCGGCGATGAGTTGGTTTTTTCCGCGGACGTGGATTTCTCGATCAGCGAAAATCCCGCCTTCCGCTTCACGCTGCGCCCGGGCAAAGGCGGCGCGCTGCGCGCCAGGGTAACCGACTCGAACGAACGAGTATTCGAGAGTTCGGCGCCTTAACACGCTGTTGAAAATCGTCTACAGACGCCACCTTCGTACCAGGCACAAACAACTTTTACCGCGGAAGACGCAGGACGCGGAGGAACCCCAAACTCAATGCCAGGGAGGACCAGGTCGCCAACGCGGACACATGAATTTATGATGTTTTTCGCTTTCTTGTTGCTTTGCTCTACCTCCGCGTCCTCTGCGTCC
>JANOGH010000443.1:0-2337 GCA_031414075.1 Betaproteobacteria bacterium
GCGCTGGCCGACGGCCCGAGGGGGGCCGACCGGAAGGGCGACCGGAGAGCAAGCCGGAAGAGAAGAAGGAGTAGATGTTGGAGTACCGCCTTCAGGCGGCGGTGCGTCGCATGACAGCAACCGAAATGGCCCGCACAACAACGTGCGGGCTGCTTTTTGCGCGAACTATTTGGGTTTCAGGACCGTCTAACAATAGAAGAGGCCGGCAAGCGAATAATCTTGCAGGGATGTGCCGAATCCTTCGGTAACTTGACTTTTTCCGCCAACCCTTGGGAGTTCATGGCGTGACCCAGCCAGCCCCGCAAACCTTATTCGTGGTTTTGAGCGAAGACGACTCCACCGGCCGGATCGCCGTGGAATTGGATTCGTACGCCCGTTTTCGCATCCAGATGGAGCGGAACTTTGCCGAGCTGGAAGCCAAGTTTGCCCACCTTGCACCTCGCCGGCTGAGCGTCAGCCCCATCTCTCGCGGCGTGGCGCCCCTCAAGCACAAGCCGAAGTAACGCTTGGAGCCGGACCGCGTTAGGGGCGCTTGGAATTCAGCGGCCCATTCTGCTGCTGCTTCACCACCAGCCGAACCAGGTCGTCCACCGTGGCCGCTGCCGCCAGTTCTTCGCTGGGGAGCGAAATCTGGAACGCCGCTTCCAAAGCATCGGCCACTTCCACGCGGGTGAGCGGATCGAGGCCCAGGTCCACCAGATTCATGCTGGGAGTGGCGATCTCCGGTACGCTGGCGGTATGCACGGCGATGATCTCCTGGACACGGGCCAGCGAATCGGCGTAAAGACCAGAAGGCACATCCGAGCCTGATCCAGGGACCGTTGCGGGGGAATGGACGGGCCAGCGTTTTCGCGTTTCCATGACCCCCACGATAAGCACCGCAACGGCAGCCGCCGCAACGAGGATTTTCAAGGGATAGGGAAAGCGGGAGGGAGTCATGGAATCGAGCGCGCGAAAGAAATCCCGCTCACCTAGCTCCTCCCAAAGCAGACCAGGCACATATCGTCGTTCTGGATCGCGCCGGTAAGAAACCGTTCCACGTCCTTCACAATCAGGTTGCCCAAATGCTCCGGCCCGTTGTCATTCTCGCGGGCGTGCTTTCGCATCCGGTCGATGGTGTAAAAGGTTCCCGCTTTATCGATGGATTCGTTGATGCCGTCGGTGTAGAGCGTTACCGTCTCGCCCGGGCCGATCGTGGTTTCCACCTGCTCATAGATGACCCCCTCATTGATGCCCAGCGGCAGTCCGGCCTCGGCTTCGCCGGGCTCTTCGATGGCACCCCCTTTCCGCCGGACCAGGGGGGCCATGTGGCCCGCGTTGACGATGGTCAGCTTGTGAGTCTTGGGGTCGAGCACAACGCAAATCAGCGTCACAAACCGCTGGATGTTCAAGCGAGTGAGCTTCTCGTTTAGCCGCGTGATGGCGGCCGCCGGTTCACGCTCGGAATACAGGGAGAAGCGGGCCTCTGCCGACAGCTTGGCCATTAACAGAGCGGCGGCAATGCCGTGGCCGACAACGTCCGCCACGACAATCGCGATGCGGCCATCCGGCAGGGGGATGTAGTCAAAATAATCGCCCCCCACTTGCTCGGCGGGCTGATAAAAGTCGTAAAAGGCGTAACCTGCCAGATCGGGCTGCGATTCGGGCAAAAAGCCCCGCTGGACATCCTTGGCCAGCTGCATGTCCCGTTCGACCTCCTTTTGCCGCATGGCCGCATCATGCATCTGGGCGTTCTGGATGGCGACGGATGCCTGTGCGGCGGCGCTCACGAGCAATTCCAAGTCTTCGGCCTGGAACTTCTGCCGCTGATTCAAGGTGTCGATCTGCAAGGCCCCGATCGGCTTCATTTCGTTGTCCAGCAGCGGGGCGCACATCATGGAGCGAATGCGAAAATCCGCGATGCTCTGGCTCATCTCGAAACGGTCGTCGGTCGCCGCGTCCGCCGACAGAATCGCCTCCCGCGATTCCATTACCTTGCGAATGATGGTCCGGCTGATGCGGATAGTATCGTGCCCGTCCTCGCGACGGAGGCGGACCCACCGCGGGATCAACTTGCCATCCGGCATTTCCAGCACGATAAAACCGCGATCCGCCTGCACGAAAATCTTGAACAGGCTCTTGAGCACCTGCGGCAGCACATCGTCGAGGGAAATGGCCCTACCCAGGTTCTGGGTGATCTCGATCAAGGCCGCCAGCTTCACCTCGGCGCTCGCGGTAACTCGCACGCTTCCCTGGCTCGAGGACGAAATATCGACCGGGAACGATTTGATGATCGTGGAATTGAGCGATTCATGTTCATCCTCGCTCATCTGAGCCAGGTTGGCCCCATCCAGAACC
>JANOGH010000444.1:0-3128 GCA_031414075.1 Betaproteobacteria bacterium
AAATTCCTTCTGGACGTCGCTCACGCGGGACCGGCATGTCGCAACCAAAAATAAACGACTTCGTCGTCAAGTTCGCGAACATCAACGGCTCCGGCTCGGCGTCGGCCAATCAGCTGTTCGCCAAGTCGATCCTGCGCATGGGCGTGCCGGTCAGCCCGCGCAACATTTTTCCATCCAACATCCAGGGCCTGCCGACCTGGTACGAAGTGCGGGTTTCGGAGGCGGGCTATCTCGGTGCGCGCGGCGGCGTCGACCTGATGGTGGCGATGAATCCGCAGACCTGGGACAAGGATGTGCTCGGCATCGATCCCGGCGGCTACCTGTTTTACGACTCGACGAAGCCGCTGCCGAAATCGAAGTTCCGCGACGATGTGCGTGTCATCGGGGTGCCGCTGACCGAAATCTGCAACCGGGCGTATGCCGATCCGCGCCTGCGCCAGCTGTTCCGCAACATCGTCTACGTCGGTGCCCTGGCCGCGCTGCTGGAGATAGAGATCGCCGAAATCGAGAAACTGATCGGCGAGCAGTTCAAGGGCAAGGACAAACTGATCGCGCCGAACATTCAGGCGCTGCATCTCGGGCGCGATTACGCGAAGACGCATTTCGAATGCCCGATCGGGCTGCGGTTGCGTCGCGCCACGGCGGTGGGCAATCGTATTTTCATCGACGGCAATTCGGCGGCTGCGCTCGGTTGCGTCTACGGCGGGGCGACGGTGGCGGCGTGGTATCCGATCACACCGTCGTCAAGCCTGGCGGAAGCCTTTGCGCGCCACTGCCGCGCTTACCGCGGCGACCGCGAATCAGGCAAGAACCGCTATGCGATCATCCAGGCGGAAGATGAACTGGCCGCGATCGGTATGGTGATCGGGGCGAGCTGGAACGGCGCACGCGCCTTTACCTGCACCTCGGGTCCCGGCATTTCGCTGATGCAGGAGTTCATCGGGCTGGCCTACTTCGCGGAGATTCCCGCGGTGATCTTCGACGTGCAGCGCGGCGGTCCTTCGACCGGCATGCCCACCCGCACCCAGCAGTCGGATGTTCTGTCCTGTGCCTATGCTTCGCATGGCGACACCAAGCACGTGCTGCTGTTTCCCGAGGACCCGCACGAAAGCTTCGAGTTCGGGGCCAGAGCCTTCGATTTTGCCGAGCGCCTGCAGACGCCGGTGTTCGTGATGCTCGATCTGGACATCGGCATGAACGATCGGTTGTGCGAGCCGCTGGCCTGGGACGATGCCCGGCGCTATGACCGCGGCAAGCTGATGGGTTTCGATGATCTCGAGTCAGGCAAGGAATTCGGGCGCTACCTCGACGTGGACGGCGACGGCATCGCGTACCGCACTTATCCGGGCACCCACCCTACGCGCGGATCGTTCTTCACCCGCGGCACGACCAAGGACCGCTATGCCCGCTACAGCGAGGCCGGCACGGATTACATGGACAACATGCAGCGGTTGCTGCGCAAGTTCGAGACCGCGAAAACCCTGCTGCCGCAACCGGCACTGCGCAAGGCGCTGCAGCCAACCCGCCTGGGCGTGATCTATTACGGCTCGACCAGCCCCGCGATGCAGGAGGCGCTCGATACGCTGGAGCAGCAGGGATTGCACTTCGATGCACTGCGGATACGCGCCTTCCCGTTCCACGACCAGGTTGCCGAATTTATTGCCGAGCACGACCAGATATTCGTCATCGAACAGAATCGTGACGCGCAGATGCGCACTCTTCTGGTGAACGAATGCGAAGTGAACCCGGCGAAAATCACGCCGGTGTTGCACTACGACGGCACGCCGATAACGGCGCGTTTCATCATCAAGGAAGTCGCCCAGGATGTCGCCGCGCTCAAGGCGAAGCCGAGAGTAAGGACGGTTTAGCGTGAGGTGCGAGGCACGAGGCACGAGGCGCGAGGAAATTCAGAAGATCAGGTACGAGGCGCGAGGCACGAGGCGCGAGGAAAGTCAAAGGCGGAGACAGAGGTGAGTGGCAGCGACTTTCGTGACCTTGAGGTGTGGAAAAAAGCCAGACAACTGGCAATTGTCGTTTACGGACTCACTGCCGATGGGCCTTTGGGCAAGGATTTCGGATTGCGTGATCAGATGCGGAGGGCAGCAGTGAGTATCTGCAGCAACATTGCGGAAGGTAATGACAGGAATACCGATCGGGACACTGTTCGATTCTTGTACATGGCAAAAGGCTCGGCTGCGGAACTTATATCGCAAGCGGACATTGCCTTGGGCGTCGGCTATCTGGAACGAGCCGATGCCGAGAAGCTGATCGTGGCTTGCGATGAGGTGTCAAGAATGCTCAGGGGTCTAATCAAGCACCGGGAGCAATTGATATGAAAGTGACACGTGCTGATCTTTTCTACCAGCTTTCCGCATGGAGCGTCATGGCTCGTACCTTGACTCCGATGCTTGATGTTTGCGTTTTTCCTTGTGCCTCGCGCCTGGCGCCTACCGGTGTTCTTGAATTTCCTCGTGCCTCAAACCTCGCGCCTCGCGCCTGATTTCCTATGACCTACATCGCCAAACCGAAACTCCATCATCCGCAGCTGCCGACCAACAAGCTGGGCTTCACGCACCGCGACTACGACGGAGCGATCTCGACGCTGTGCGCCGGCTGTGGTCACGATTCGATCAGCGCGGCGATTATCCAGGCCTGCTTCGAACTCGATCTGCCGCCGCATCGCATTGCCAAGCTCTCGGGCATCGGCTGCTCGTCCAAGACGCCCACGTATTTTCTCGGCAATTCGCACGGGTTCAACAGTGTGCACGGCCGCATGCCCTCGGTGCTGACCGGTGCCAACCTTGCCAATCGCGAGCTGATCTACCTGGGCGTGTCTGGCGACGGCGATTCGGCCTCCATCGGGCTCGGCCAGTTCGCGCACAGCGTGCGTCGCGGCGTCAACATGATCTACATCGTCGAGAACAACGGCGTGTACGGCCTGACCAAGGGACAGTTCTCCGCGACGTCCGACCGCGGCTCGATGTAGTCATCGGTTGCTCCTTTGTGATGTGATCGAGGGAGGATTCCCCGTTGCGATCGTGCGCTCGCGGATCACTGCTCGACATCGGACAGATGACGTACTCGTTGGCCGGCTACGTCGTTCGACGGATGTTGTGAGCGGCGGCATC
>JANOGH010000445.1:0-3591 GCA_031414075.1 Betaproteobacteria bacterium
GGTGTTCCGGCACGACCGGGCGGGCCGCCTGGTGGATGCCCAGGAGTTCCGCCGGATCCGGCTGCCACGCGCGCGGTTCGCGCCGGACATGCTGGATGAACTGGCCGGCGAGTGCGCAATGAATGTGCAGGTCGACGGTGACGACGTCATCGTCAACCATGCCTATGTCGAACGGCGCCTGACACCCCTCAATCTCTACCTGCGCAGCGCAGCCCCCGAACAGGCGGAGCTGGCCGTCATTGAATACGGCCAGGCGATCCGCGACCTTGCATACACGAATATTTTTGCAGGCGACCTGCTGCTGAAGAACTTCGGCGTCACCCGCCATAATCGCGTGATCTTTTACGACTACGACGAGCTATGCAAGCTCACCGACTGCGTATTTCGCGATTTGCCCATCGCGCGTACCTACGAAGAAGAAACCAGCGGCGAACCCTGGTTCTACGTCGGCCCCAATGATGTGTTTCCAGAGGAGTGGCTGCCGTTTCTTTCGATACCGCCGGAACTGCGTGCGCTGTTCCTGCAGCACCACGGCGAATTGCTGACCGCCGGCTGGTGGCGCACTATGGCCCAGACCCACTCGCCCGATCCTGCTCCAGTCGTTTCGAACGGAGATAGAACAACTGAGGATTCGATCGCGCGCACGGCCGATTGCGCGTGAGCGCACCCCGACGATTGTCAGTATCCTCGCCCCTCCTGGCGTACCCACCGGCACCCCCCCACCGCCTCCGCGCGCCGGCTTGACCTGTTCCAGGCGATAGTTTCGCGTTTTGCAGAGACCGCTCGGGATTTTCATCCCGTTTCTTGGCAAGCACCCGGGATTGGTAAAATACCGGCCTCATCCGCCCCGATAGTTAGTCATGCAATTCATTAATCTCGCCGGCTACAAGTTCGTTGCGCTGGGCGGACTGGACGACCTGAAAGCCCTGCTCGACCGGCGCTGCCGCGAGCTGGAGCTCAAGGGCACCATCCTGCTGAGTTTCGAAGGCATCAATGTGGTCCTGGCCGGCAGTGACGAAGCCACGGAAAATTTCCGGGCTTCGATACAGGCTGACCCCCGGCTCGCCGACCTGCGCTTCAAACGCAGCGTTTCCGCCTACCAGCCGTTCGACCGTATGCGAGTCAGGATCAAGAAAGAAATTATCACGCTGCGCATGCCCGGCGTCGATCCCGCGAAGAAGCGGGCGCCTGCCGTGGCACCAGGGGAACTCAAGCGTTGGCTCGACGAGGGCCGCGACATCGTGCTGCTTGATACACGCAACGCGTTCGAGGTGGATGCGGGAACCTTCGACAAGGCGATGGACTTGCGGCTCGGCTCCTTCGGCCAGTTCGCACAAGCTGTCGACAGGCTCGATCCATCGCTTAAGGACAAGACCATCGTCACTTTCTGCACCGGCGGCATCCGCTGCGAAAAAGCGGCGCCGGTCCTGATCGGAAAGGGCTTTCGCAAAGTTTTTCAGCTCGACGGCGGCATCCTGCACTATTTCGAAGAATGCGGCGATGCCCATTTCACCGGGCGTTGCTTTGTGTTCGACCAGCGTGTTGCGCTCGACGGCAATCTGGAGCCCGAGGTCGCCAACACGCAATGAGCACCGCCCGTGAAATCCACCGGGCGGTGATCGTCATGGTTCTCCTGGTCATCCTGTGGGGATACAGCTGGATCACGTCGAAGATCGGCCTGAATTACGCAAGCCCGGTGGATGTCGTCGCCCTTCGCCTCGAGCTCGGCATCCTCACGCTCTTCATCGGTTTGTTATGGACACGCCAGCCACTCAAGCCCCAACACTGGCAGGCCTTGCTGATGATCGGCCTGATTCAGACCGGCGCGTTTCTGCTGCTCAATACCTGGGCCCTTTCGGAAGGCGGGCCCGGCAAGACTTCGGTACTGGTGTTCACCATGCCGTTCTGGGTTCTGGTGTTTGCCTGGCCGATGCTGCACGAACGCATCCACGGCCTGCAGTGGGTTTCAGTCGTGCTGGCGATCGTCGGCCTGGTGTTCGTGCTCGAGCCGTGGCAGATGCATACGTCGCTGTTCAGCAAGACGCTGGCCGTCATGGCGGGCATGTGCTGGGCAATCGGCGTGGTCTATGCAAAGCGCCTGCATAACCAGACGAAAGTCGAACCCTTGTCGTTCACGTTCTGGCAGATGATCGTTGGCCTGATCCCGGTATTGGTCTTCCAGGCGCTGCTCGACCGCCCGCCGATCGTCTGGTCGAACACGTTCGTGATCGTTACGCTGTTCAACGGCGTGATGGCCACCGGCATCGGCTGGCTGGCGTGGTTGTACGTGTTGCACCGGCTTCCCGCCGGCACCACCAGCCTGTCGTCGCTCGGCATCCCCGTGATCGCGATTTTTTCATCATGGATCCAACTCGGCGAACAACCCGGTCGCTCGGAACTGCTCGGCATGCTGTTGATCGGCGTCGCGCTGGCGCTGCTTTCCTACCTGAGCATCCGCCGCCACGAAGAACCCGAACCCATGACCGGCCAGGAATAAATTTGGCCGCCAAGACGCCAAGAGCGCCAAGAGAACCATAAGAGATATGGTGAGCTTCAGTATCATTCAGTGGTCGCGTTTTCATGGTTCTGGAGTCGTGGTTATTCGTCGGCGGAACGAGCACGATCTCAAAATATTGGGCGCGCAACTTACTCAGAACTTCCCCGACAAATCTTTCTTTTTCTACCCAGCTTCCTTGGCGCTCTTGGCGTCTTGGCGGCCCAATAGCACTTGATCTCCATGAAACCCAGCCAATCGCAGTTTCTCGACATCCGCGGGCTACGCTACCACGTGCGGACTTGGGGCGACGCGTCGGCGCCGAAACTGTTCCTGCTGCACGGCTGGATGGACGTATCGGCATCGTTTCAGTTCGTCGTCGACGAATTCAGGCACGACTGGCATGTCATCGCGCCGGACTGGCGCGGCTTCGGCCTGTCGGAATGGACCCGCGGAGGCTACTGGTTCCCGGATTACATCGCCGACCTCGATGCGCTGCTGGAGTATTTCCAGCCCGATTCACCGGCCCATGTCGTCGGCCACAGCATGGGCGGCAATGTCGCCAATCTCTACGCCGGCATACGCCCGGAACGCATCGGCAAGCTGGTGCTGGCTGAAGGTTTCGGCTTGCCGCCGACGAAAGCGGATAAGGCGCCGGAACGCTACGCGAAATGGCTGGAAGAGAACCGCGCTCCGCCGACGTTGCGCCCTTACGCGACGTTCGATGGAGTCGCCGCGCGACTGATGAAGAACAATCCCCGCATCAGCGACGAGCGGGCGCGATTCCTGGCGCCGCATTGGGCCGAGCAGAAAGCCGACGGCAGCATCCATCTCCGCGCCGATCCGCTACACAAGATGGTCAATCCGGTCTTGTACCGCACCGAGGAAGCGATGGCCTGCTGGCGGCGCATCGTCGCCCCGGTGCTATGGCTGTGGGGCGACGGGGAATGGATGATGAAATGGATGAAAGGCGACAAGGCGCTGCTGGACAGCTACCGCGCCTGCTATCGATCCCTGCATGAGGAAACCATCGCCGACGCCGGCCACATGATGCATCACGACCAGCCGAGGGAATTCGCCAGGGCGATCGAGTCGTG
>JANOGH010000446.1:0-4490 GCA_031414075.1 Betaproteobacteria bacterium
GGCAGCATGGGCGCCAATCGCGTCAAGACCGTCGCTCCATGGCATATCAACGCGGCAGACGCCGGCTGGAAAAAAACCCTTCATGCGGGAAAATTAAAATATCAGTCCCTGTCGAATCTTGACTACCTTCCCTCGTTCCGCCTGGTTGACATGCTCGCCACAGCGATCAACACCGTCGGATCGCTCAACGCGCACAAGATTGCGACCACACTGGAGGGCCTGCATTACCCAGGCCCCAGCGGAGACTCCTGGATGCGCCCCGAAGATCACCAGATGATGGTCCCGATCTATCTGCTGAGTTTTGTCAAGGCCGGCCAGCCCGGTGCAAAGTCAGACGAAGAAGGAACCGGATACGGCTGGAAGACTGAGATACTCCTGGCGGCCAAGGACACGGCTCCCGCGATCAAATGCAAGATGGAAAGGCCGTCCAGGTAAGCGCAGTCGACGCTCTTGGGAGATCGAAAAGTGAAAATAGTCATTGTTGCCGCCGTCAATCATATTGCCGCGGATTCAGACCAAAGCCGGACCCGGCGGGAAGCTGGCTTGCATCCAACGTGCCGCCGGGCCCGAACATGATCGGCGGATCGACGACGTCATGTTCGAGCAGGTGGGTTCCGAATGCACCCTCCTGCGCCACCAGGATGTCCCTGGCCGCGTTGGCAATTGTCAGGGCGGCTCGCGTAAGAAGGCTGGTTTCGCCGACATGGGCGCCGATGATCACGCGCATGCCCGAGCGACGGACCGGATCAAGCAGTTCGAGCGACCGGATCAGGCCTCCCATCTTCGAAATCCGCAGGTTCACGATCCAGCGCATGGGCGTATCGGAGAACGACGAAAGCTGATCGGCGCGCAGCAGGCTTTCATCGAGGATGATCGAACAGCCAGTCTCCTCTGCGATCCTGTTCATGCCGGCATGGTCGCCCGCGCGCAGAGGCTCCTCGATCGCCACGAATCCGTAGTCCAGGCTGGAGAGAAACCGAATCGACTCGCCGGCGTCGGCCCAGAGATTGTTGGCATCCGCGCGCACCGACTCGGGCGCAATGCCCGCCGCTTTCAGCAGCGCGACTTTGTCGAGATCGCGCTGGACATTGCCGGAGAGCTTGATCTTGAAGTCGCGAAAGCCGGTTTGACGGTAGCGCGCAAGTTCCGCTTCGAAGCGTTTCGCGGCCGAATCGCCGAGCACCGCCGTATACCGGAACTTGCCCCCGATCGCTGGCAGGCCGAGCAACGCCTCGATGGTCTTGCCCACTTCAATCGAAAAGGCGTCGAGCAATGCCAGTTCAACGGCGCACCATGCGGCGGGATTGGCATCGATTTCAGTGCGGTGAGTTCGCGTCCAGGCAGCCAGCGTTTCATGGTCGTGAATTTCACTCGTCCAGATTTCCGTAAACCGGGACACGAAAGCGAGAGCCCCTTCCAGGGTTTCGCCTGTCACGTAGTCCCGGGGACAGCCCTCTCCGAATCCGGCGGTGCCGTCACGCATCCTGACCTCCACCCACAGACTGTGCGTGGTGTCGCGTGATGCCGAGGCATGTGAAAAGGCGGTCTTGAATGGAATCTCGAGGGATCGCGCGGCGATGGATTCGATCATGGCCGGCCGCCCTCGACGAGCGCTTCCAGATCGAAAGTAAACTTCTGCTTGTAGGCCAGCGCCACGACCTTGAACTGCCCCTCCCGCTGACCCTGCTGGACGCTGGCGTGCTTGTAGGCATCTTCCGTTCCTGGCGAGAGCCATGCGGCAGCGATTTCTCCAAGACGTCCGCTTTCGCGTTTCGCGTCGTACTCGATATTCAGGGATCGCAGTTGTGCATCGACCTTATGTGCCAGCAGTTGCGATTCCGGTTTCTCTCCCGCATCGGTTTCGACATACAAGCGGTAGCGCTGGGCGGCTTCGTCCGCCAGCATCATGACAAATCGGGGCGTGCGGCCGAGTTGTTCGAGCACCTGGCGAACTGCCGCGAGTACCTGCGATTCGTAAAGCTTCTCGCCCGTGATGTTGGTTACGCCTTTGCCTTTCTGCATGAATTTCAGCAGCGGCATGCGGTGGAAAAATCCGGTCACGCGAACCAGGTCGTTGATGAAGTAGCGATAGAGCCCGGAGGGGGTGGTGACGATCACGTAGTAGTCGGTATGCTTGCGCAACTGGTCCAGCGTCAGAAATGCCGGCTGTGCGCGGTCCCAGCGATCCTTTTCCACGAACTCGAAAAAGTGCGTGTCCCAGGTGGGTAGCCCGCTGCCGGCGCGCTTACCTATTGTGATTGTTCCCCTGAACACGCTGGAGACGTAGCCAAGTTCGTGGATGTGCGTGCGAGGGGACAATTCCGCACGCAAAGCGGTTGACGCAATTCCGGCGCTGGCACACGTCCAGGTGACCACAAGCCGCAGTTCCGGCCAGAGGTCTGCAATTCGTCGTCCGGGGCCGGGCGCATGCAACCGGCCGATCTCTGCCGCGCGTAACGGATCTGGCCGCAGGCGCTTCTCCACCGAGGCGAAGACGTCGGCCGGAACCCGGTCGGCGAGAAAAAATCCGCCGTTGCGCAGATCTGCGATCAGCGCGGCTTCATTCTCACGATAGAGCTTCATCAGCGCGAGCAGGGTACTCGGATTGGCCGTTCCGAGATACGTGATATCCCGGCGCGCAATCGCGAGTCTGAGGATCAGGAGGTATTTCACGCGGCTTTCGTGGATGGTGAGTACCGGTGCGGGAACCACGAATTTTTCACGAACCAGCGGCGGCGTGCTGCCCGAAACGATGCCGGAAGCGGAGCCGTAAGGTTTTCCGTTGGCAAGCCGCCCCTCGAATGCCGGGCTGGTGATGACCAGAATGCTTCCACTGAAAGCGGCAGGACAAACGCGATACTGGCTCGACACGGACAGGCGGTTGATCTGCCGGAGTTGGTGCAGATGTGATTCAACGAGCGGAATGTCTTTCGGCTTGCCGGTGGTTCCGCTGGTGCGCAGGTAGTGGATGGGGGCCTCGGCGGTGAGCGCCCGTTCGCCGTGATCGATTTCCGCGTCGATGTAGGGGCGCAGGGCTTCGTATTCCTGAACGGGGACGCGCCCTGCAAACCCGGCGTAACTGTCGATGCGCTCGAAGCCGTGCTTGCGTCCGAAGCTGGTGTCGCGGTTTCGCCGGATGATTTGCGCCAGCAGCGCGTGCTGCGCGCGCATCGGGTCGCGTGCGGCGGCTGCTATCCGGTAGCCCTGTATCAGCCTGGCCCAGCGCAACTGCAAGGTGATGGCAAGATCGGCAACGCGGTTGCGGAAACTGCGCCGCGAAGTTTTTCCTCTGCGGAACGGCGTAAACATCTGCGACCAGAAGTCCTTGGGATAGTCGCGGTCGGGAATGCCGATCTCGAGGCGGCGGTCCCTGGGCAGGTACCAGGTTCCGAACAGCAGGTCCCACATGATGGTCGTGTTGCCGAAGTTGCAGTACGCCACCTTGGGATCGCGAGCGTGGTGCCAGCGGTGGGTTTCTGCGCTTCCCACCACGTAGTTGAGGAATCCATATCGTAACTGCAGGTTGCTGTGCTGGAAAAAACCGTTGACGGCGTAGAACAGGAAGTAAGCGGCGACCACTTCAGGCGCCACGCCGAGCAGCACGAAGGGCACCGTATCGAGCGAGAAGTGCAGCACCTTCTCGAGCGGATGAAAACGCCCGACGTTGAGTGTGTACAGAATGTCGGGCGAGTGATGCACTTCGTGCAAGCGCCAGAGCGCAGGGAAGCTATGGCAGGCGCGGTGCAGCCAGTAGCGCAGTAGATCGACGGCCAGCACCATCAGGAGCGCCTGACCGAACAGCGGCCATTGATGCGGCCACCATACGCTGGGGGCGTGAGCATGGGTCCACGCGGCGATCGCGAGGGTGAGTCCGGCGGCCAATACTCGTGGCAGCAGCGTCTGGACGAACACCATGAACAATGCGTCCGACACCACGTCCGACCGGCGCGGCTTCCAGTCCAGCCGAGCCGGAAATGCCAGTTCCAGTCCGATGATCGCGATGGCTACCAGTGCAATGGGGATATACAGGGCGATGAGCAGGGGCGACCCGTGCTTGAGCATCGTTGCAAACATCGCGATGGCCGCGGCAAACAACGAGGGATACCAGACCCAGGGCAGCACGCGGTTCATGGTTCAATCCTCTGGTCGGCCGGCCGCGAATGGCGCAGATGATAGTCGGCCGCGGTCAGGACGAATCCCGCGAGGACCAGATGGAAGAACGCGGGAATCCAGGCCGAGAACCAGGCGGGGGCGGAGGCCGCCGCGATGCCGACGGCGATGCGGGCCACGGATCCCGCCATATAGATGCCGCCAATCCAGGCCAGACCGCGGCCCAAGCGACCGTCGGGCACGCTTATGCCAGCGCCGATACGCAGGCAAGTTCTCAGCATCAAAGCGAGAATCAGAAGCTGCATCAGAAGCAGGGTGGAATAGCTTAAGTTGCTTCCTTGAAATGCATCAAATGCCGGAAGAAAGGATTGTGGCATCCA
>JANOGH010000447.1:0-8340 GCA_031414075.1 Betaproteobacteria bacterium
CGTGCCTTCTGCACTACGCGCCAGCGTCATGTAACGGCCGATTGCCGCATCGTCCATCGGATACAGATCGGCGAAGGCGAGCGGCCATGCGCCGCGTTTCGCCACCGCGATGGCGGATACGTAGATCGAAGGCAGCACGGCGCCGCCGCGCGCCGGATCGTCGAGCAGATTGCCCTCGACGATTTCTTCCACCGTGATCAGCGTGGTCTTCGCGGCGTGCGCCATCAGCAGCACCTCGCGTTCCTTGCCGATGAACACGTTGCCCTCGCGATCGGCGTAGCGCGCGTGGAACAGGGCCACGTCGGGCCGGATCGCAGGGAGTACGACGATCGGATCGCCGGCGGCGAACGGATTGTCGATGACCTTCCAGTCCGTGCGATGGCGCAACACGTCGGTGCCGATCATGCCGCGCAGCGGGATGAAGGGAATGCCTTTCTCCGCGGCCTGCAGAGCGGCGTAGATCGCGGGACAGGTCGCATCCATGATGCGCAGCGAGCGGTTGCGCAGCGCCGCTGTGAAGCAGGGCGCCGTGCCGAACTCGCCCATGGTGATGGCGGAAGTTTCCACTGTCGTCACTGCGCCGGCACCGATCAGCAGATCGGCCTGCAGACCGCCGACCGGCACGCAGACCAGATGCAGATTGCGCACACCGCGACGCGCCAGCGCGCGCGTCGCCGCCATCGCCACGCCGGAAGAATCTTTCGGCACGGCCAGCAGCGCGCTATCGGGAATGCTACCGGCGAGTGCGTCGAGCGAAATCAAGGAAGTTGCGCTCATGATTAGTCGGTCTGGATCAAAGTGGAGCGGCCATTATGGCGTGGAAGATTGCATGCGTCTAACTTGGGCCTGCGTGGTTCGGTATAGGGGGACAAAGTACACACTGGATAATGCAGATTCTTATCGACCGCGGCGCGCCGATAACGACGAAGCCGGGAACTGAACCGAGGCTCTTTCAGTGTGCCGAATGGCTGGATGCGACCCCTATGTATAGGTCGCAACTATGTATAGTTAGTCGGGCTCGAATCTGCCAAGCCCAGGCGCATCGGGGTTTCTGGCCTGCCGGTTGGCGCTGATCTAGACATAGTTTTGGCGTCGGAGTCCATTGGTGGTCCCACTTCAGGAGACCCACCATGAGAAATGTCCGACTGTCTCAACTCGCTTGCGTCAACTGGCTGGACGAGGGGCCCTTGGCGCCCCATGTCGATGCCTTCAAGCAGTACCTGACTGACCGCGGCTACGCCAGGAACAGTTTCGCCAATTGCGTGGGCAGCATCGCCCACTTTGCCCAGTGGGTTCACCGCCGCGGCGTGGATGTTCAACGCATCGACGAGGCAGTTGTCGGTGAGTTTCTGGACGAACACCTTCCTTCCTGCCGCTGTATCGGCGTGGTTCAACGCCACCGGCCCAGTCTGAGCGCCGCACTGGGACATCTGTTGGTCGTTCTGCGCGCTCACGGTGTGATCGCCCCACCGATCGTGAGCAAGACACCGGTGGATGACGAATTGAACCGCTACGCTAACTACATGGAGCGGGTACGCGGTCTGGCCGCGAACACCCGGACATTGGTCCTGCGCACTGTGCGTCGGTTTCTGAACTCGCGCTTCGGCGACTACGCTATCGACATCGCGGCGATCAAGCCGGAGCACGTCCGGCGGTTCTTCGCCCAAGAGGCCAAGTTCTACAGCAAGCCGGCAAGTGCCGGCACGGTAGTCGCCGCACTGCGCGGTTACTTCCGCTACCGCGCCTCACTCGGTGATCTCGTACACGGACTCATCGGGGCGCTGTCCTACCCCGCCAACTGGCAGTTAGCCTCGCTTCCCAAGACCCTGACGAGCGAAGAAGTCGAGCGGCTGGTCGAATCCCTTGGCCAAGCCGACCGGTCCCAGCGACGCAGTGCCGCCATCGTACGGTGCGCCCTGGATCTTGGGCTTCGCAGCGGTGAGGTCGCCCGACTCAGCCTCGAGGACATCGACTGGCGCGCCGGCACGATCACTCTGCGTCACACCAAGGGCCGCCGGGAAGATGTGCTGCCGCTGCCGGCCACCACCGGCGCAGCCATCGCTGCATACCTGAAGGACGGGCGCCCCAAGACCCGCAACCGCGCCGTCTTCGTGCGCCACCTCGCCCCGCGTGACCAGCCCATAGGCCCTGATCTCGTACGCAAGACGATCCGCCAAGCCTATGCCCGCGCTGGGCTGCCCTACACACGCTCGCATTTACTTCGCCACACCATGGCGAACCGACTGCTGGCAGGCGGCTCCTCCCTCAAGGAGGTGGCCGATGTGCTGCGCCATCGCTCGCTGAACACCACGCTGATCTACGCCAAGCTTGACAGCCGTAACTTGGTCGAAGTGGCGCTGCCTTGGCCGGGGAGCGCGGCATGAGCGCGGCCCCATCCCTGCACGCGCGCGTCGAGCGCTACCTTGCCCAGCGCCGCCTCCTGGGCTTCAGTCTACGCACCCCGGCTTATGCCTTGCGCAGCTTCGCACGCCATGTTCGGTCCGTCGGTCACCGCGGACCGTTGACGGTGGAGGTCATGGCCGACTGGGCACGGCGCGACAGCCAGGGCAGCAGTGATCCACATACCTGGGCGCGGCGGCTCAAGAACGTGCGCTCGTTCATGCGTTGGCTGCAGCAATTCGAGCCGCGTACCGAGGTTCCCGACGACGCGATCTTCGGTCGCCTGCCGAAGCGGCAGGCGCCGCACATCTACAGCGAGGACGAGATCGTCGACCTGCTGGCCGCCGCACGGCGGCTTGGCCCAACCTCGGGCCTGCGCGGGATTATCTTCGAGACGCTGTTCGGCCTGATCGCCTGTACGGGACTGCGAATCTCCGAGGCGCTGGCGTTGCGCGTCGAGGATGTCGACCTCACGCGCGGCATGCTCACCATCCACCAGACCAAGTTTGGCAAGTCGCGCCAGGTGCCCATGCACGTCAGCACGATCAAGGCGCTGCGTCGCTATCGGTTGGCACGTGACCTATCCGGCGAGTGCGTGCAGCAGGACGCGCCGTTCTTCGTCTGCACGCGAGGGCTACGCAGCGGACTGGCACTGGGCGAGCGCCAGGTACATCGCGTCTTCGCAGAGCTACGCGAGCACTTGGGCTGGCGCAACCGTGGGACTCACCACGCCCCGCGCATCCACGATCTGCGTCACACCTTCGTCGTGCACCGCATCATGCGGTGGCACTCCCAAGGCGTCGATATCGATCAGGCGATGCTGTCGTTGTCGACCTACGTTGGGCACGCGATGGTGACCAACACCTATTGGTACCTCTCGGCTGTTCCGGAGCTGATGGGATTGGCCGCAGAGCGCTTCGAGTCGTTCTTGGCGCCCCCGGAGGTGCAAGATGCGTAATGCCACCGCACCCAAGCCACCTTCGTTCGCCTCACTCGTGCAGCAGTTCTTCACCGAGTACCTGGTTGCCCAGCGCGCAGTCAGTCCGCGTACAGTAGCCTGTTACCGCGATGCGTTGATGCTGTTCCTGGACTTCGCCGGCGGCAAGCTGCATAAGGCACCAACCGCACTGCAGCTCGTCAATATTCAGCCCGATCTGATCCTGGCGTTCCTGGACCATCTGGAGCACGAACGGCACAACTCGGTTCGCAGCCGTAACCTGCGGCTGACCGGACTGCGCGCATTCCTGAAGTTCGCGGGCCGACGTGACGTAGCCTCGCTACACGTCGTTGAGAGAGCCCTTGCGGTGCCGATGAAGCGCTTCGAACGCCCCATGCTGGGCTTCCTCTCCCGCGAGGAGATGATGGCGGTCCTCGGGCAACCGGGATCGACCTGGTCCTCGCAGCGCGACCATCTCCTCTTGGCGATGCTCTACAACACTGGCGCGCGGGTCTCCGAGATCATCGGCGTGCACGTCATCGATGTCATTCTCGAGGGCGCTGCGTGCGTCCACCTGCAAGGAAAGGGACGCAAGCAGCGATCAATTCCGCTCTGGAAGACGACCGTACTTGAGATCCGAGCGTGGCTGCGGCTCAATCCACAACTGCGCGCGGATGCAGCCTTGCTGCCCAACCGCGACGGGCATGCCATGACACGCTGCAACGTCGGGCAACGCCTGGATCTTGCCGTCGCCCGGGCGACGGCCACCGTGCCCAGCCTTGCCAAGAAGCAGGTCTCGCCGCACACCTTGCGGCACACCACGGCGATGCATCTACTCCAGTCGGGCGTGCCGTTCAACGTGATCGCGTTATGGCTGGGCCACGAGAGCACCAATACCACCCACCGCTACGTCGAGGCAGACCTCGCGATGAAGGAGAAGGCGCTCGCTCGTCTTGAGGCACCCGGCATCAAGATGCGCCCGTTCCACCCGCCCGACGCGCTCATGCGGTTCCTGCTGGCGCTGTAACTATGTAAAGATGCGCTGGTCCCTGCTGCCGTGCGCGGCAGGGACCGCGCGGTCCTTCGAAACGGACTATACATAGTTGCGACCTATACATAGGGGTCGTTACCTGTCAGTCGAAAGTGAGTCAGATCGATCCCGTTTAGCTCGAATGACGCTTCGCAACCTTGGTAAAGCGTCCGTGAAAACAGGGGCCCACTCCTGTTGTTCCGCTTTCTTGACTCGGGCAGTATCGCAGCATCCGATGGAGGGCAAGCTTTGAACGAAAATAGTCAGCGGGCGCCCTGGCCCCGTCGGGCTGTAGCGGCAGTATCGATGCTCGGGTATTTGAAAGGCACCGGAACGATGCTTTTCATTGGGCTGTTTTTCGGTGCTTACTTCTATCTGCTCAAAGAGCCGGCCTACCCGACAACGATTATGCCCGTCACCTTGCTGGATCGCCTGATCGCCTTTCAGCCTCTGGCCTTGCCCATGTACCTGTCACTGTGGGTCTATGTTTCCCTTCCCCCGGCATTGCTGGAAACGCGGCGCGAGATGTATGGCTATACGATGGCCATGGCCGGGACGTGCCTTGCAGGGCTGATCATCTTTTACTTCTGGCCGACTGCAGTACCCGCGGCGGATATTGAATGGGCTGCGCATCCAGGGATGGATTTCCTCAAAGGTGTGGATGCCTCCGGCAATGCCTGCCCTTCGCTTCACGTCGCTACTGCCGTTTTTTCGGGTATCTGGTTACATTACCTGCTGCGCCGCTGCGACGCGCCGTTGTCGATACTCAACTTCAATTGGATGTGGTGTATCGGCATCGTCTATTCCGCCATGGCCACACGTCAGCATGTGGCGGTGGATGTGCTGGGCGGTCTGGTGCTGGGCGTGTCGGGGTCTTATCTGTCGTTACGATATCGCGTGGACGCAGGGCGGGTGACCTGAGTGCGGAAGTCGTAGCCGAATCGGATTATTCCTCTGACGCCGATTCCTTCGGCGGCGTCTCATCGACGGGCAACGCGTCCGAGAAGCGGCTCCGGTTCAGCATCTCCCATATTTCTGCGCCCGTGTGAGTACCGGGCAATTCACGCCACGATGAATAGACAGTGTCCTTCACTCGCCAACGGCGCTTTTCGTTATCGCGAAAGATGGGTGCCACGGCCTGGTGTTTATCTTGTGAATTGGGTGACCCGATCGCATTCGGCTACCCGAACAGGCCTTTGAGCATCGCGACAACCACCGCAACCACGGTAAGGACCAAGCCCCAGAAGATCGCGGCCTCCGATATCTCATTGGCTCGATCCAGCGTCTCGCGTGATATTTTTCTATAGTCTTCGTTCATCGCTGCGTCCCCCGCGGAAGTGGGTCCAACAAAAGGTGGTGCGCTCGGGGGGGCATTCCCGGGAGATCGCATGCCTATAGGCGGCAGTGCGCGTCAAGCCTCCGAACTCCCCCCGGCGCACCCTCTATGTCGCAACCGCTATGCCAGTTCGAAGCGTTGAAAAAATGACACCTCGAATGCTGTTGGAAAGCACTCTGTTTCCATGCACAAATGAGAAGCGGTGGCAAACTGACCGTTGAGGGTGTCGAACGCTCGACACAGAGCGCAGTCGCAAAGTGTCACAGAACGCCGAATGTCATGTGGGTGTGCGGACTCCTGGCGTTTGGCGCCCGAGTGCTGATCCGCTTCCAACAGTGCAACTCCGGCCACTGAGAACAGGATGGTCGCGGCAACACCCATAACCACGCGACCGAACGAGCCGCGACCGGAGTCAGATGCAGGACGAACTGATCGATGGACGCTTGCCAGGAGAACTGTTCCGCGTAGCTGCGTGCCTTCTCCCGCGGGATGTCGAGGGCCTGTACGCAGGCAACGCCGAGGAACTGGCGCAAGACTTCGTCGTGGTTACCGGCGATGCAGGTGACCTTCGTGCCCCTGCGCGCCTTGCGCAGGATCAGATTCGAAGGAATTTTGTGACAATGACTTGCATTCCTTCCTCATTCCAAAGCGGAGCATGTCGTCGACCTCCGGCGCGTACTCACCGCAAAAATGCCCCAGGTCGCCATCGGCGAGATCCGGAAGCTGCCCTATGTCGATCTCTACGAGCGATTCATGAAAATGCTGATCCGGATTTCGTGATTTTCTGCAGTCAAGAATAAAGATAACGGAAGCGACCGGGTCGCTGCCCGGGACGGACAATCGTTTTCCGTGTGCAATCGAGATGAAAGAGGAGACATAGCATGAAAAAATTCACCATGGCCGCAGTGGGCGCCGTGGCCGGACTCACGGCCATGCTCGCGATCGCGGAGCAAGACACGACCGGCATCGGGTTTCCGGTGGGATATCGCACGTGGTATCACCATCACACGACCGTCAATCTCTCCGGGCACGCGCCGGAGGGCAACGTCGGTATCCAGAACGTGTATGCCAATAGCCTGGCGGTAGAGGGGCTCAAAAGCGGTCGCTTCACGGACGGAGCGACGTTTGTCGTCGACCGGTTCAAGTATGCCGAGGACGCGAACCACTCGCTCTCCCAAAGCGGCCGCAAGGTCGTGGCGGTGATGGTGCGCGATGCGCAGCGTTACGCAGAAACCGGCGGTTGGGGTTTCCAGGGCTTCAAGGGCGGAGACCCGAAGATGCTGGCGGTGAAGGACGGCGGGGCGGCCTGCTTTGCCTGCCATATTCCGCACGCCGAGAACAATTTCCTGTTTTCCCGCGGCACCGAGTAACAAGTCGCCATATCATGTCCGGCGTGGTGTCGCGCCGGACGTTTTCTACAAAAGCTATGGTAAAAAGGTAAAAGGGGGACGCTACCGAATGGCGCTTACTTGAAGGTTTCGTGCGAACGACTGACCCCATTTCCGTTTTCTTATTTTTTCAATTCAACTTCCGCTGCTGCAACTTTCGCCGCCGACATCAGCCGGGATACCAGCAAACCCACCAGCAGTATGGTCAGTGTGCCGATGACGGTGATCATGAAACTGTGGAACGGGCTGGCCCATTGGCCCAGCGCGGCGGGCCACTTCGCCGAAATCGTCATCCAGACAATCACCAGAAAACCGATGATCGTGCCGGTCGCGGCCGCCGCATTGGGCGCACGCGAAATCATTCCGAGCAGGAACAAGCCCAACATGCCGCCGCTGGTAATGCTCGCCACCGCCCACCATGCATCCAGCGCGCTGTCCACGCCCATCATCGCAAACCCCATCACCGTGCCCGCCAGGCCAAACGCCACCGTCGCCACGCGCAGCACGGTCATGGATTCGTGGTCGTCAGCCCTGGGACGGAGATAACGCCGGTACAGGTCGCACAGAAACAGCGTGGCCGAGCAATTGATCGAACTCGCAATGGTGGATTGCGCCGCAGCGAAAACGGACGCGATCACCAGCCCGGCCAATCCCACCGGCAACCCGGTGGCGATGAAGTGCGGGAAAACCGCGTCGCTTTTCATGCCGGCGGGCAGCAATTCGGGGCGCGCGGTGTAATAGGCGAAGAGGAGCGTGCCGATGAGAAAGAAGACGCCGGAAATGGGGACGTAAAGCAAGGCGCCCACCCAGACACTTTTGGCGGCTTCGCGCTCGTTGGTTGCAGTTGAATAGCGTTGCACGTAGCTCTGATCAATGCCGAAGTTCTGCAGGTTGATGAAGATGCTGTTGAGCAGAACGACCCAGACGGTGGCCTGAGCGAAGTTCAGATCGAAACTCCCCAAGCTGAATTTGTTCTCTCTTGCCGCGATTTCAAAAAGCTGCCCCGGCCCCTGCGGCAGGCCGAGCCACAACACCGCCACACACGCCAGCGCGCCTACAATGAACACGATGCTTTGCACCACGTCTGTCCAGATCACCGCCTCCATGCCGCCGATGAGCGTGTAAATAATGACAATCACGCCCGTCAGCACGATCAAGGTCGGAATGCTCCAGCCGATCATGGGCTGCAACGCCAGCGCCAGCAGATACATGATGGTGCCCATGCGGCCCAATTGGGTGAGCAGGTAAC
>JANOGH010000448.1:0-3201 GCA_031414075.1 Betaproteobacteria bacterium
CCCATCCGATCCAGAACGGCAGCCGAGAAAACCATGGCCTTCTTGAACTTGGCAATGGTCAAGCCCGGATACGCCGAGCACAGGTGTGCGAATTCCACCTTCGCCTCCTCTACGCGGCCCGCTCCGACCAGCGAGGAGACGAGATTGCGCAGGATCCAGAGCGCGTGCGGGCGCTCCTGCAGCCCGCGCCGGTAGAGCGCCACCGCCTCGTCATAGCGCTCGGCGACCTCGTGCGCCGAGCCCATGCCGACGTAGTTATTGAAGTTCATCGGATCGAGCGGGCTCAGACGCAGGGCGCGCTGGAAATACTCGATCGCGCGGTCGGGATGGTCACAGTAGTTCTCGACCCAGCCCAGCCGGCTCCACGCCCAGGCTGCGTTCGGATCGAGTGCCACGGCGCGTTCGAGCATGATGCGCGCGGTACCGTAGTTACGCAGGATGGTGTGCACCGCGCCGAGGACGGCGAGAACGAGCGGGTCATCGCTGCTCAGTTCGGCCGCTTTCTCGGCGTGGCTCAGCGCCGCGCTGCTTGCCGCGTCGATGTCGTCGGTCCAGTTGTAGACCATGCGCTGGGCGTGGCACCAGCCGGCAAGCGACAGGGCGAGCGGGTACTCGGGATCGATCGCGAGCGCCTGTCCCAGCAAATTCAGCGCGTTCTCGCTGGCCTCCTTCTCCAGCGCCCACACCAGGGGCATCGCGCGCATGGTGTAGTCGTAGGCGCCGAGGTCCTGCGGCCGCTTGCGCCGCGCGCGCTCGATTTCGGCGAGACGGATCGAGGGCTGCAATGCGCCCGCAACCCGTTCGGTGATGCGGTCCTGCAGGTCGAACAGGTCTTCCAGCGTGCCGTCGACGCGATCGGCCCAGATGTGCGCGTTGCCAACGGCGTCGATCAGTTGCACCGTGATGCGCAGGCGGTTGCCCGCCTTCTGCACGCTGCCCTCCAGAACATAGCGCACGCCCAGCTCGCGACCGACCTCCGGCACGTTGACCGCCTTGCCCTTGTAGCGGAACGCAGAATTGCGCGCGATGACGAAAAACGAGCGGATCCGGGAGAGCGTCGCGGTGATTGCCTCGGCCACGCCATCGGCGAAAAATTCCTGCTCCGGATCCCCCGACATGTTGTCGAACGGCAGTACCGCGATCGACGGCTTGTCCGGCAACGCGAGCGCCGGCGCGGCGCGCCCTTCCGGCGCGACGTCAGCGCTCCCGACGGTGCCGTCGAGCCGCACGCGGTACGCGCGCACGGGATGGGCGATGTTCTTCACCGTATGCTCGCCCATGTCTTCGAACGCATTCGGCAGCCGATTGCGCTGCGCGGCCTGCACCGCCTCCGAAACCGCGATGCCGCCGGGTTCGGCGAGGCTCTCCAGCCGTGCCGCGATGTTCACCCCATCACCGTAGATGGTGCCGTCGGGCTTCTCCATCACGTCCCCAAGATGCACGCCGATGCGGAAGCGCATTTGCCGGTCTTCTGACACTTTTTCCGCTGCCGACGCGAGTGCCTTCTGGACGGCTATTGCGGCGCTCACCGCGCCGGTTGCGGCCTCGAACACGGCGAGCACGGAATCTCCCGCCATGTCGATGACGCGACCCTGGTTCGATTCTATTAACCTGCGGAAGACGCCGCGCGCCGCGTCGAGCGCAACAACGGTGGCGCGCTCATCGACGGCCATCAGCCGCGAGTAGCCCGCCACGTCAGCGGCGAGAATCGCCGCCAGGCGCTGCTTCATTTCGGTATCGGTCAATGTCCCTTCCCTCAGCGACCGCCTGCAAAATCGTAGCGTTGCAGGAACGGGCAGGCGACCACCGGCAGGAAAGACGGAATCCGGTAATAACGCTCGGCGATCGTTTTCAGTATCCGCTCACGGTAGACCGGATAGTTGAATTTCTCCCCATCCGCATACCAGTATGTCACCCCGGCGACTTCGAACGATCCGGTCAACACCGATTCAAAGAACGGGGCCAGTTCAGCCACCTGAAACGGACGGCGGTCGAACAGCCGGATCGCCCGCCCGGCGTACTGCCTGAAGTCCACAATGATGTCATCCTGGCGGGCATGGTACCCGCCTTCGCCAAAAACCGGCCAGTACTCGCCCGCGTGATAGGACAAAAGGGAGGCCGGCGTTTAGCCCCTGGCCATCAGCGCTCCCCCTGGCGGCATTCCGTTTCGCTACGCTGCCACTATCGCCTTGTTCTCCTTATGGAAGACGACATCGTCGTACAGGCGTGTGCCTTCCCAGGCCGATATCGGCAACAGGATGATGGCTGCCAGCACCGCGAAATGCGGCACCGAAAACCATGCGGTCCAGCGAAAGTATTTGCGCATCTCGTCTGCGCTGCTGACGGTAGCGGCAAACAGAAACACGAACGGCATGAAGCCGAGCACCCAGTGCAGCCCGATGGTTTTCTTCGCAGACAGCAGCAGGAACAGCGCAAATGGCACCAGGAACAGCGCCACCAGCGCACCGCGCACCCGCATCAAGCGCCGCGACCGCACCAGCTTGAGCAACACCCAGGGGGTGATCAGATAAATCATCATCCCCAGATACAGCGCCACGGTTCCCAATGACCATTGGGAACCCTCGTTGCGGTTCAGAAGATTGAACATCACATTATTCCAGCAATGCGTCGCATTGTAGACAACGTTGAGCGCAGCAAACGGCAAGGCGCACGCGGCAATCAGCACCAGGTTCAGCCAGCCGCGGCGGCTGCGTGCCAGATGGACGAAATAGGCGATCGCCAGCAAACCGGCGAAGTACTTCGACAGCAGCGCGAGCCCGAGAAAGACGCCGCTGGCGGCATACCAGGCCCATCTGCCTGACAGGCCGGCGCGAATAAAACAGTAGCCGGAGGCGAACACAAACAGGATCAGCGGCGTGTCGGTGGTGACGACATTCAACGCCCAGGCGAACGGCAGCACCAGGAACAACGTCCCGAGCCAGTAAGCCGTCGCCTGCTGGTCGGGCACCATGCGCCGCATCAGGTCGACCAATCCCAGCGCCACCAGCCCCCACGAAAAAACCGTCACACTGCGCAGCGACAGCGGATGGCTGGAAATGCCATTCAGCACATGCAGCATCCACCCAACCATCGGCGGGTGATCGTAGTAGCCCCAGTCCGGATAGGCGCCCCACTGGTAGAAATAAACTTCATCGCCGGTCATCGGGTAAGACGCGGCCAGCCAGATTTTCAGCTACAGCG
>JANOGH010000449.1:0-4765 GCA_031414075.1 Betaproteobacteria bacterium
CTTGGGCTTGAGAATCTACCCCGGTCCAGCGCGCGGAAGCGAATCCAGTGAGCGCCCTTCGTCCGTCAAAGTCAATGGATTTCTCGCACTAACGCCGGGCGGACACCGGTCCGTCGAAAATCCCCAAATCCAGCAGGTCCATCAGGTCGGGTTCGCTCATCGCCTTGTGCTGTTCCTTGAGCCATTGCTTGAATACCCGATCGTCCTCGATGCGCTGCCGATCGTTCTGCATCGCTTTGATTCCGCTTTGATAGGTGCATTCCAACACGTTCAAGTGCCGGGACAGGGCTGCGGCGCTGATGACCGTGCCCCACGGCAACTCAAACTCCATGCGAATCCGATCGTCAGCATGGAACAGTTCGCTTTCCAGGGTTTTGGCCTGGTCCTTGAGCACCACCATCATGGCGTTGAGCTTTTTCGTGGACAGTTGTCCGATGGTATGGGGGTCGATCTGCTCAATGCGCAGTTGCAGCCGCAACAGCGCCAGCAGGTCTCGGCGCTCGTAGGCCGTGTTGACCTCGCTCATCAACGCGGTCTTTCGTTCGCGCTCTCCGGTGTCCGGTTCGCGGTCGGGATGCAGGGTGCTGGCAAGCTTGCGGTATACCTCACGCAGAGTGGTCTGGGCCTCCTGCTGAGCCTGCTTAGCCATTTTCTGACGTTTGCCAAGTCTGCGCCCAGCTTGCCGCTGTGCCTTGGCTTCGGCGCGGGCCTGTTCCTGCTCTTGCGCCTGGCGCAGACCTTCCTGCAGCATCTCCTCCACGGATTCAAACCCGTCTTGGCTGTCCAGCGATACGCCGAGCACGTCCTCCATCATCGCGCCGGCCTCGGCCAGTACAGCCTTTTGTTGCTCCGCGAAACTGTCTTCGCCATGCTGGTCGTGCAGGGCCAGCATCTCCGCGTCGCCCTCCTGGATGAAGGGCTGTGCCAGCGCGCACAAAATCTCCTTCATGATGCGTTGTTGCGAGCGCGACCACCCCTTGCGCTGAAGGCGGGCGTGCAAAAACAACACCATGTCCCGGTTAAGCGCCCGCTGCTGCTGGCGCAGTGGCTCGATCCGAGCGACGTGCCCCACGCGGTGCGCGTCCGCCAACTGCTGGCGATCGGCCAAGGTCCGGGTCATTTTCTCGATCCTGGCGATAAGCCGATTGAAACTCTGCTGCGGCGGCGAGAGCTCGGATCCTCGCACCTCGGGCAGGGGCATCGGCGCACTGCCGGCGTTAACATCCGAACCAAAGAGGTCTTTTTGCGTAGCCACGGAGCAGATGGGTCCTCGGGTCGGAAGTATCTCTAGATTGGGCAATACGGTGATCGTTAGCAGCAGGGCGACGAAGCGGGCACCCTGGAAAACTGCGGCAGTATATTACCGGCGTTTCAGTGCACGGCGAAACAGCTTGAAGGAGACGCTACCCATTGATCATCCCGGGGAGGCACGCTGCAGGAATTGGAAGTCTTGACTCTAACCCGCCATTTATGCGGCTACGGCAAGACCAAAAGTTTAAGGGCCACACATGCCTGGCGAAGCTTCCCATCAAGTGTGGCGAGTGGCAGCCCTTGTCGTTGAGCAAGCTCCAGGTAAGCCGCATCGTAAGCGGTCAATCCGAGTTTTCTTGCGAGAGCGAGTATTGCGGACATCCCTGGCCCTACCGATTCCCGATCGACCTCGATCGGAAGCGCCAACACCGCAGAAATGAAACGGTCCAGCTCGGCATCCCCGATTCTTCCTCGCCGTTGCGCAATCAGTAGCGCATTGACTATTTCGAGAGCCCAGATCGCCGGCACCACGGCAAACTCTTGCTCCAATCGATCGGCCAGACGATCGGCTGCTTCGTTCGTTTCGTCGGGGAGCAACCAGGCCAGTACTACAGAGCTGTCAAGTACGAATGACATCAGTAGCGGTGTCCGTCATGCGCGAGATCACGCAATCTCTCCTCTGGCCGGACGAGTTCCTTGAGTTGTACACCGCGACGATCCAAACCGCTTCGCACTGCCCTCGTGTCCGCGATTGCCTGTCTGATACGAACGGCATCGTGGCCGGAAACGGGGATAAGTTCCGCCACGGGACGACCGTGTTTGGTAATCACAAACCGCTCACCGTTCAGTACCCGCTTCAGCAACCGGGGCAGATGGGTCTTCGCTTCATACGCACCAATTTCCATTCCATGAACTCCAAGACCAACCGAGAGCAGACTAGTCTACACTGGTCTAATATCCTTGGCCCAGAAAAAACCGGTCGCGAGAGATAGCGAAGTTTTCGAAGTCTTGACGAAGTTTCAGCCTGGCAGGTAGGCGGCGAATTCCTTTTCGACCGCCTTGGGATCGGCCTTCAAGCCTGCGGCTATGCCCTGCGCCATGCCGCCGGGGTAAACATCGTCCGTGCCCGATTCCACGGCGTCGAGCGCCGCATTGGCGACGTCGATCGGCGGGTCCTTCGGACCCTGGAAGTCGCGCGCCATATCGGTATCGACCGCGCCCGGCATCACGCCGATCACCTGCGTACGCTGCTTTGCCAGCTCGGCGCGAACGCCCTGTGTCATGCTCAGCGCTGCGGCCTTGGACGCGCACAAGGATCCTATTGCCGGCATCGACACGCGCGACAGAATCGACAGCATGTTGACGATGGCCCCGCCACCGTTGCGCTGAAGCGCTGGCGAGAATGCGCGGCACATCGAGAGCGTGCCGAAATAGTTGGTTTCGATTTCCTCGCGCGCGCTGTCGAGTCCCGCCGCGGCAATCAGCGCCTTCTGGCGGTTGATGCCGGCATTGTTAACCAGCAGCGTGACGTCGCCGGCAATGGAGGCGACGCCCGCCACTTGCGCGGGCTTGGTGATGTCGAGCGCCAGCGCACGAACCTTGTCGCCATACTTCGCGCCCAAGTCCGCCAGCTTCGACGTGTCGCGCGCGGTGATGTAGACCTTCTTCGCCCCGCGCTGAATCAGCGCATCGACGAAGGTCCGGCCGATGCCGCGATTCGATCCGGTCACCAGTGCCACTGAACCTTCAATCTTCATTTTTCCTGCCTCCCGTTGTTGGTCTTGTCGTTCTTCATGCACTTCGTCGCGCTCAGCCCACTCCGGGTCGAAATCCGGCAGCGGGATGGCGTCCAGCAAGGCGCGAGTGTAGACGTGCGCGGGGTTGGCGAAAAGCTCCGCGCAACGGCCGGACTCGACGACCTCGCCCTGGCGCATCACCAGCACCCGGTCGCACAACACCCGCACCACCGACAGATCGTGGCTGATGAAAATCAGCGAGCCGTCCGTCTTCAGCTCCCGGAGGAGCATGAGAATCTGCGCCTGTGTCGAGACATCCAGTCCGGAAACGATTTCGTCGGCCACGATCAGATCGGGCTTCAGCGCGATCGCCCTGGCGATGCCGACGCGCTGCCGCTGGCCGCCGGAGAGTTCGTGCGGAAAGCGCTCGGCGAATGCGCTCGGCAGTCCGACCCGTTCCAGCAATGCACTGGCTTCGCGCCAGCCTGCCCGGCGATCCGGTACCCGCCCGTACGCGAGCAATGGCTGCGCCAGGAGGGTGCCGATGCGGTGACGCGGGTTCAGCGACGACAGCGGATCCTGGAAAATGGCCTGAAATTGCGCGCGCAGCGGACGCAGTTCCGGTTCCGGAAGATGCGAAATATCGCGTCCCTTGAAATGCAGGCTGCCCGCCGTCGGTTCGTACAGCCGCAACAACGTGCGGGCGAAAGAAGTCTTGCCCGAACCGGATTCTCCGACGATGCCGACCGATTCACCGGCCTCCAGGGCGAGATTCATATTGCGAAAAATCGAAGTCAGTGGCGCGGCGCCGAACAGCGGTGTGGCGGAACGATCGGGCAAACACAGCGCGAGTCCGCGGGCTTCGAGCAGCGCCATCACGCTTCGCGCGCGTCGAGCGCGCGCCCCTCTTCGGCAAGTTGCCGCGTGAGCGCGGCAGGAATCGGTTTCAGCGCATCGCCCGGCCGGTCGAAGCGGGGCGTCGCCGCGAACAACGCGCGGGTATAGTCATGCACGGGACGCGCGAACAACTGCGCCGCCGGCGCCGATTCGAGCACCCGGCCGCCGTGCATGACGACCACGTGCCCGCACAGCTTGGCCACCACCCCCAGGTCGTGCGTGATGAACAGGATTGCGGTTCCGGACTGCCGCTGCAACTCCCTGATCAACTGCAAGATCTGCTTCTGCACCGTGACGTCCAGTGCCGTGGTGGGCTCATCGGCGATCACCAGTTTTGGTTTGCAGGCGAACGCGATCGCAATCAGCACGCGCTGGCGCATGCCGCCGGAAAGCTCATGCGGATACTGGCGCAGTACTTTTTCCGGTTCGCGCAGATAAACTTCGCGCAACAGCGCCAGCGCACGCGCGCGCGCGGCAGACCGATCGAGATTCAGGTGCATGCGCAACACGTCGGTGATCTGCGGTTCGATGCGTTCCACCGGATTAAGCGCGGTCATCGGGTTCTGCGGAATGAAGGCGATTTCGCGACCGAGCAGATGCCGGCGCTGCGTTTCCGAAAGATGCGTGATGTCACGCCCGTCGAAAACGACGGCACCGTGGGTCACGCGGGCGGCTGCCGGCGCGATGCCGAGCACGACGCGGCTGAGCATGGTTTTCCCCGCGCCGGATTCGCCGACCAGTCCGACGATCTGTCCTGGCGCGACCTGCAACGACACTCGTCTGAGCAGTCGCTGCGGCGGCCGCGCTTCGAGGCACAGGTCGAGATCGCGGATGTCAAGCAGCGCGCTCATCTGGATTTCACCGGATCGATCACATCGCGC
>JANOGH010000450.1:0-4378 GCA_031414075.1 Betaproteobacteria bacterium
CAAGCAATTCTGGTGGTATCTTCGGCAACACGGCCGCTTGCGCGGCAGCATTGGCCTTTTGCATCTTCCTGACTGGCTTGGGCATTCATGTTCCTTTCAGTTGACATGATATGCCTCACACACAAAACTCCGGACAGGCCCGGGGCGCATCCCGCACGTGCACGCTAAACATGCCCCCATCCCCGCCTTCCCCCGCAAGCGAGGGAAGGAGTTTTTCGGCTACAGAGGTGCATAAGTTCCAAACAGGATGAAGCAGTACACTAGCGATGCAGAACGAATTTCTTTAAGCGTTCGATGCCTTGCGCCAATCGGTCTTCGCTGGAGGCGAAGCACCAGCGCAGGAATCCTTCTCCTTCCGGACCGAACGCAATGCCCGGCGCGAGGCCCAGTCCGGTTTCGGCGACCAAACGCTTGCAGAATGCCAGGCTGTCCGTCATGCCATGAACCTTGAAGAAGGTGTACATCGCGCCGGAAGGCAGCGGCGCCTCGATGCCCGGAATTTCCCGCAGCCGTGCGGACAGAAAATCACGCGCTTTGTGAAACCGTTGCTGCGTGCGTGCAATCACCGGATCTCCCTGCGCAATGGCGACGATGCCGGCGCGCTGGACGAATCCGGGCGCACAGGACGTGTTGTACTCGATCAGTGTGCCGATTCCCGACATCAATTCCCGGGGCGCCACGATCCAGCCCAGCCGCCAGCCGGTCATCAGCCAGGATTTGGAGAACGTATTGCTGCTGACGATGCGGTCCTCCGCATTGCCGATGTCCAGGAACGAAGGAGCCACGCTATTGCCGTAGACCAGGCGCTCGTAGGCGTCATCGCCGAGAATCCAGATACCGTGCCGGCGGCAATGCGCGAGGATCGCGCTCTGCTCCTCCCGGCTGATGGTCCAGCCGGTCGGATTGTTCGGCGAGTTGATATAGATCGCGCGCGTGCCGGGTGTCAGCGCGTCGAGCAGGCGATCGAGATCGAGTTCCCAGCCGTCGGCGGAGTAAGTCAGCGGCAAGGTCAGCGCTTGCGCGCCCAGGACCTTGGGGATTTCCACCAGGTTGGGCCACACCGGCGTGACGATCACGACGCGGTCGCCCGGCCCAATCAGCGCCTGGGTCGTCAGCATCAACGCCGACATGCCCGAGTTGGTGACCGCGATGTTGTCCGGGACGGGTTTGCACTGCGAGCCGTGCAGTCGGGACACGTAGGCCGCGATGGTGTCGCGCAGTTCGGGAATGCCAAGGTTTTGCGTATAGAACGTGTCGCCCCGTTCCAGTGCCTCGATGCCGGCCTGGCGGATGAACCCCGGGGTCACTTCGTCGGGCTCGCCGAACCAGAAAGCGAGCAGGTCTTTTCCTCCCATGCCGACATTGGCAACTTCTCGGATCTTGGAGTTGCGCAGGGCCTGGACGGCAGGGCGGGCGGCTAGGTGACTTGTGTTCATGAGCGTGAATCTCGGAAGGAGCCGCATTTTCGCACACCAGTCCCCTCCACCTCACCCCAGCCCTCTCCTCCTCCCTGAGGGTGGCGGAGAGGGAGCGGAGAACCAGGGATTGTCCGGTTATCCGCCTCGCAACTCGATGTCGCGGATGTATGCGCCGGGCGAATCTGAGGACGTGGAATGCATCTTCAAATCCCGGGCTCCGGACCGGGATTGACCTGCCGCTCCCGGCATCCCTCCTGAGGGGTAGAACTGCTTTTCAACTCCGTTACCTCCTGTTCAATACTCGTTGCGCTCTTGGGCCCATCATGTTCATCCTGTTAATCCTGTCCTGCCCTTTTCTGTCGTTTCCTGAATGGACAGGATGAACAGGATTGACAGGATGAAATATTTGCGTGACAACGTCAGGATCCATTCGCATCGCCCATGTCCTCACCCTCTCCGCCCAGTGGGGTGCGGTGGAAAAAAAGGCCGGCCCGTGGACCAGGGCCGGCCAAAGCGGCGGGGCTTTTGGACCCCGCCCGCACAGACATTGAAGCGGGCTACATGGGGTTTGCAGCCGCCGAGAGCATGCCGATGCGACGCTGGATGATCTGATCGCGGTCGGTGGCGCTGTTGCGCAGCGCAGCGAGCAGCGTCGAAACTTCCGTGGGGCCCGGGTCCGATCGCGCCGCAACAGGCGGCACGTCGGGGACGCGTGTCTGGGCGATGGAGAGAGCGGTGAACAATGTCTGGATTTTCATCCTTGTTGCCTCCTGACTGCTGCGGTTGATCGGGGAGCGCGGCGCCATGTTGCTCAGCAGGGCGTCGTGATGGAAGCATTACGAAAGGGGTTGCTACCTTGTCGTCTGCTGGTATCGTATGAAGCTACTTACTGGCTTTTCGGAGGCGGGGCCATGTCGCAGATCGTCGCGGTCGTGGAGGCGCTCAAGCGCGCGCTCAAGGCGAAGAAGCTGACTTACGCCCAGGTGGCGCGCGAATTGAAGATGAGCGAAGCAAGCGTGAAGCGCATGTTTTCGTCCAACCACTTCACGCTGCATCGCTTCGAGCAGGTTTGCCAGCTCGCGGGACTCGGCCTGACCGAACTGGCGCGCGAGGTGGACAGCGAAAAGACCTACATCTCGCACCTGACGCTCGATCAGGAGCGTGAAATCGTTGGCAACGCCAAGCTGTTCCTGGTCGCGGTCTGCTCGCTCAATCACATGACCCTGGAGCAGATTCTCGCGACCTACGACATTCCGAAATCGGAATGCATCCAGTTGCTGCTCAGGCTCGACAAGATCAAGATCCTCGAACTGCTGCCCAAAAACCGCATCAGGCTCAAAGTGGCTTCGACTTTTTCCTGGCTGCCGAACGGACCGATCCTGCAGTATTTCAAGACACGGGCGCAGCACGAGTACTTCCGTTCCCGTTTCGACGGCCCGAACGAAATGATCATGGTGGTCAACGCCATGCTGTCGAACGCTTCGAGTGCGCAGTTCGTGGCCAAGCTGCGCAAGCTGGCCAATGATTTCTCCGACCTGCACAACGACGACAAGCACCTGCCGATCGGCGTGCGCCGCCCGGCCAGCGTGGTACTGGCGCTGCGATCCTGGGAGCTGGATGACTTCAACAAGCTGCGTCGCAACCGGAAGACTCGGGCTGCGGCCTGACGCTGGTGGCCCGGCGTGCTAGCATCCCGGCACTTCGTGAGGGACGCCCCGCAAGGGGATTCCAGGGGATACCGGTCTTCGACCATAACCGGCCTTTGGCCATAAGGGGCGAAGGGCGAGGGACGAGTGAAGTGCTTTAGAGCGTTTTGCTTACCCCTCGTCCCTCGCGCCTCGTCCCTCGCCCCTACCGAGTGAAAGAGGAACAAAAATATGAGCACAGTGCAACTGCAAAACTACATCGCCGGCGAATGGATCGCCGGAGCCACGACTTCCAAGGACGTTAATCCGTCCGACACCGGCGATGTCATCGCCGAATACGCGCAGGCCGACAAGGCCCAGACCGAGCGGGCAGTGGAAGCGGCCCGCGCCGCCTTCCCGGCATGGGCGACGTTTGGCGTGCAGGCCCGCGCCGACCTGCTCGACAAGGTCGGTAACGAGATCCTTGCGCGCAAGGACGAACTGGGCAAACTGCTGTCCCGCGAAGAGGGCAAGACGCTGCCGGAAGGCATCGGCGAAGTGGCCAGGGCGGGTAATGTCTTCAAGTTTTTCGCCGGCGAAGTGCTGCGTCGCTCCGGCGAGCTGATTGCGTCCGTGCGCCCCAGCATCGACGTCGAACTCACACGCGAACCCGTCGGTGTCGTCGGCATCATCGCGCCGTGGAATTTCCCGGCAGCAATTCCCGCATGGAAGATTGCGCCGGCGCTGGCCTACGGCAACTGCGTGGTGTTCAAGCCGGCTG
This sequence comes from Betaproteobacteria bacterium, assembly GCA_031414075.1. Lineage (GTDB taxonomy): Bacteria > Pseudomonadota > Gammaproteobacteria > Burkholderiales > JACQAP01 > JACQAP01. The sequence goes on from JANOGH010000450.1 coordinate 3,825, forward strand.
ATCTGGTGCCGGGCATGGCGCACGCGATTGCAAAGATCCTCATCGATGCCGGCATTCCGAAGGGCGTTTTCAATTTTGTCATGGGGCGCGGCAGCGTGGTCGGCGAAGTGCTGGTCAACGACAAGCGCGTGGACGCCATCACCTTTACCGGCTCGGTCGAGACCGGCAGGCAGGTCGCTGCCAAAGCGATCGCGCGCATGGCCAAGTTTCAGCTCGAAATGGGCGGCAAGAACCCGTTGGTGGTGCTGGACGATGCGGATCTGAAGACCGCGGTCGAATGCGCGGTCAATGGCGCGTTCTTCTCCACCGGCCAGCGTTGCACCGCCTCGTCGCGGCTGATCGTGACCAAGGGCATACACGATAAATTCGTCGCTGCGTTGGTCGAGCGGCTCAAAGGCGTCAAAGTCGACAATGCGCTCAAGCAGGGTACCGACATCGGACCGGTGGTGGACAAAAACCAGCTCAACCAGGATCTCTTCTATATTGCAGAAGCCAAGAAGGAAGGCGGCAAGCTCGCTTTCGGCGGCAACGTGGTCAAGCGCGAAACCGACGGT
>JANOGH010000451.1:0-6402 GCA_031414075.1 Betaproteobacteria bacterium
CATCGAATGGGACGCTTCGACCATTCAACTCCACGACTATTTGCGACCCTTCCGCAATCGGCAAGGGCCTGTTCCAAATCCTCAGGGTCAAAGGGCTTGAGCAGGCAGGCCTTCGCACCCAATGCCACGAGCGTCTGGATAGCCGCAGGGCCTCCTCTTTCGGTGCAGCGTGTACCACTCTGCAAGCTGGTCAAAGACTCGTGCATCGCGTGCGGGATTCAAGTACTGCGCGCCGCTCAATTTCATGGAAGGAGTTAATCATGAAGCGATTTATTGCGACGTTTTCCACTCTGATACTGGTGGGCATTGCTGCTGAAGCATGGGCCGGACCGATCGAAGAAGTTGCCCAGATCGCCGGACCGCGGCTTCAGGCGTTACAGGACGGGAACGTCGATGCCTACGTAGCTGCCTATGCCGACAACGCAGTATTCCACTCGTCGCTTTCCCCGTTCCGCATGGAGGGGAAGGAGGCGATCCGGGCCTATTTCACCGAGCTATTCCAACAGTATCCCAAGCGTCGAGTCTTGCAACGGCAACCGGTTGAGCGCGCCTACAACGACGACTTGGTCATTCGGAACGCATACTCGGTGCTCTATTTGACGGACCAGAAGGGCCAGGTGACGACGTACGCAACGCGCTCAAGCGTGACCTGGGCGAAGATCGGTGGACGGTGGCAGATCGTGGATCAGCACACCTCGCGCCTGCCGGTGGCGCCGTAGGCGGCGTACCAAGGCTACCAACGCTCAAGGCGCAGGGGTGAAGTCTGCCCTTGCGCTTCGTTGCGCAGATCACGCGGAATGCAGAGTGCTTTATGGCTGAAGAACTGCAGCAGCGCCGACGGCTGGCCGCCATCATGTTCACCGACATGGTGGGCTATAGCGCCCTGTCGCAGAAGAACGAAGCGCTTGCTCTCGATCTTCTCAACGAGCACCGCGACCTGCTGCGGAAGGTGTTTGCCCAGCATGACGGGCGCGAGATCGAGGCCGTTGGGGACGGTTTCTTCGTCGAGTTTCCCAGCGCACTCGAAGCCGCCCGCTGTGCCGTCGACATCCAGCGCGCCCTCCACGATCGCAACGACTCTGTGCCACCGGAACACCGGATCGTGGTGCGGGTCGGTCTGCATCTGGGTGATGTCGTCGCCCAGGACAATCGAGTTCACGGTGATGGCGTCAATATCGCCGCACGCATCGAGCCGCTGGCCGACCCCGGTGGCATCTGCGTCTCGGAGGACGTTGCGCGCCAGATCCAGAACAAAATCGAACTGCCGCTGCGACGCCTGGGCAAAGCGGACCTGAAGAACATCCGGACGCCGGTGCAGATCTACCGGCTCGTGCTGCCGTGGGAGCGGAAACACCTTCCGGGCTCGGAGCGGTTGGCTTTCAGTGTGCGCCAGCGGCAGATGCGCCGGACACTCATCGGCGCAGGGGGTCTGCTGGTAGCCGGAGGATTGGCAGGTACATGGGTTTGGAGGCGCGCCCAAACATCCGCGGGGCTGACCAACAACCGCATCGCCGTGCTGCCCTTCGTGAGCATGAGCGCAAGCGCCGACGACGAATACTTCGTCGATGGGATGACCGAGGAGCTGATCTCCCGGCTGTCACGGGTCCAGGGGCTGGAGGTGATCGCGCGCACCTCCATCGCCTCCTACAAGGGCACCAAGAAAAAGATCGGCGAGATCGCCGGCGAGCTCAACGTCGGCACCGTCCTGGAAGGCAGCGTGCGCACAGCGGACGGCAAAGTGCGGATAACGGCCCAACTCATCAACGCGACCACCGACGTGCATCTGTGGTCGGAGGACTACGACCGGGAGCTCAAGGACATTTTTGCTGTCCAGACCGACATCGCCCAGCATGTCGCCACCGCTCTGGCCGCGCGACTCGCCTTGGTATCTGGGGTGACAAGTTCGCCCGGAGCACATGCCCAGGAGTCCAAGGGGGCCGGCACCAAGGACCTCGACGCCTACAACGCCTACCTCAAGGGGCGCTTCTTTTACAACAAGGGGACGGTGGAGGGCCTACACAAGGCGATTGAGTATTTCGACGACGCGACCCGACACGACCCATCGTATGCGCTGGCCTACGCCTCAATCGCGGATACCTACGAGCAGCTCTTGGGGTACGAAGGTGCCTCGGCGGAGAAATACTCCAAAGCGAGATCGGCTGCGCTGAAGGCCCTGGAACTCGATCAATCGCTGGCAGAGGCGCACACGGCGCTAGGCGTGGTCAAGACCTTCTACGACTGGGACTGGGCGGGGGCCGATGCCGCCTTCCGGCGCGCGCTGGCCTTGAATCCCAATTCTGCGCCAACGCACAACTGGTATGGCTGGTATCTCCTCTATCTTCGCCGCTGGGACGAGGCCATTGCTGAACTGGGCAGGGCGATCGAGCTCGATCCTGTTTCGATCATCATGAAGGCCGACCTGGGGCTCGGGCTCAATCACGCAGGTCGATGGGATCAGGCGGCCGAGCAGCTTCGAAGAACGCTGGAGTTGGATCCGGGGCAAGTCTGGATGCTCGTTGGCCTCGGGTGGGCTTATGTCGGCCAGGGGATGTACAAAGAGGCGCTAATGACGTTTCAGAGACAGCTCGCATCTCCGGGCCAGGAAGTCCTCGCTTTGGCCGGCATCACCTCCTCGTACGCATTCTCAGGTGATACAGCGCAAGCGCTGAAGGCCCTCGACCGGCTGAAGGCCATATCGCAGAATGCTCCGGGTAATGCATATTCGGTCGTAGTCGCCTATTGGGCGCTTTCGAGCCGCGACGTCCGCTATCGCGACGACGCGTACCGCTGGCTTGACAAGGCCTACGAGCAGCACGGGTACGAACTGGTGACGACCAGCGCACGCTGGTGGGACGGCTGGTATGAGGACCCCCGCTGGATCAAGTTCCGCAAGAAGCTGGGGTTGCCGCCGTAGGGCGACTCTCGCCCATTTTGAATCAGGGTATTCCTTGGCATCGTACGGACGCGCGCGACCGTAGACGCGACACTATTTACACCGCGAGTCAGTAGCGGGCGTCATCCGGTTTTCCGCCCTTGGGCCAATCTTCGAGTTTTCCGGCAAAATCCGGTCGCGGCTGGCGCGTGAAAAACGCGGCAACATCGAACGCCTCCTGTTCGCGGAGTGAGCCACCCTGACCGAAGGGCATGCTGACCTTGACGAAGGCGGCGGCGGTATCGAGCCGCGCCATGCCGGCGCCGATGTTGAAGGATTTCGGCCCCCACAGCGATTGCATGTACGCCAGGATGCCGATCATTTCCCGGCTCTCGAGCGGCAGGGGCTGGCCATTGAGGGATCGCTCGAAGCAATCGTTGACGCGATCCTGCAAGGCGTTGACCTTCGCGTTGCGGCTTCGATATTCGGGGAACACCCCCCAGATGCCGACCCACGGCGCCGCCCACCGCGAGCGTCCGCTGTCGAGGTGGCAACTGGTGCAGTTGAGGGCATTGCCCGAATACGCCGGAGCGTTTGCCGGCGTATGCGTAAGGATGCGGCGCCCGAATGCGACGGCGTCGCCGACCGGTCCGTCAGGATCCGGCGCGTCGTGCCATCCTGGATAGCGATCGTCTTCGGCAGCCGTGATCGGTGGACAGAAACAACACGTCACGAGCGCCAGCGCGATCATCGCTGCGCGGACGCGGTGTTCCTGCTGAATCATCGCCGAATCAGCCCGCGAAGCAGTAGCTGTATCCCTTCGACTGCGCACCATTGACCGCTAGAACGCCGGACGGGACGACCTGCACGCCCGGCAGGACTGCCGCCAGCCAGTCTTGTTTGACGGTCTCGTGCGACACGCCCAGTTGCTGCGCGAGGCGGGCGCTCTGATGGTGGATCGCGGCGTTGCACACGGCGATACGGACTCCGCGTGCAACCAGTTTTTCCAGTGCAGCCTCAGGCAGTGGCATGTCGCCCGGCTTGATATGGGCGAAGGGATTGCGAAGGGCCGGCGATTTCGTGGCGGGATCGTTTATTTTGAAATACTCGCCAAGCTTGTATTTCTCCCACACGCCGTCGTTGAACACGATCGGGATCGCCGAATGGCGCAATACGACGACGACGCCGAGTTCGCTCTCCGGCACGTTATAGCCCTGCGCTCCGGTCATCAGGAATACGTGCGACCAGATCAACGCGAAACCGTTGTTGGGCGAGGGCGCGTCATAAACCTGCCGGTACTGGCCACGGATGCCGTCGAGCCACGATTGGAATTCGGTACTCGTACCGGAGTCTGCGGCCTGTGCGGCTGGGATGAGATCGCCGAGCCCGATGGCTGCGGCAGTTGCGGCGATGCTGCCAAGGAATTCGCGTCGCGGCAACAGAGATTTCGAGTCCGACATTTTTGCGTCCTTTGCGTTCGAGGTGGAGGGATATCAGATTTGCCGAAAACATTATCCGGCAAAGCCATCTCAGGCAGGGTGCTGAGCAAAACAAAAACCCCGCTTGCGCGGGGTTCGGTATGGGCATCAGTTGAGGGTCACAAACGGCTTTCGTACTGCTGTTGCTGACGGCATGCTAGTGCAGTGCTTCTGAATTACCGGAACTTTCCCTCCCTCGCGTGCGGGGGACAAGGGAACACTTGAAGCGCAGCAGGCCCGGCAGACACGGCGTTCGCGGAGCGATCCGGGGCGGGAGGCCGGGCTAAGACGCGCTTCCCGCAACCGGCCGATTTCATCGGTAACGTGTCCGCGCGTCAGGGTGGGGGCGAATCCCGCACGTGCACGCTAAACAGGCCCCCATCCCCGCCTCCCCCCGCAAGCGAGGGAAGGAGTTTTTCGGCTACAGAGACGCATAAGTTCCAAACAGGATGAAGCACTACACTAGCGCTGCCGGTGCAGCGGATCAACCTCTTTTGTCGATGCTATTGCGGCGTCGCAGAAAGTTGTTCGCGCACTTTCTCCATGGCTTCGACGATAACCTCCGGCGGCTGCGCGCCGGACAGGGCGAGGCGCTGGTTGAATATGAAGAAGGGCACGCCCTCCACGCCGATGGCACGTGCCCGCTGGTCCTGTTCTTCGATCAGCGTCCTATCCGTGTCACTGGCCAGATACGCCGCCGCCTTCTCGCGATTCAGTCCCGCCTGCCCGGCGATATCGGCGAGCGTCTCCTTGTCGCTCAGGTCCGCACCTTCCACAAAATAGCGGCGGAAGATCGCTTCGGCCATTTCGTCCTGTCTGCCTTGTTCGCCGGCGTAGTGCATCAGCCGGTGCGCGTCGATGGTATTGGGCTGCACCTGGATAGCGTCGAAGGCGAAATCGATGCCGGCGTGCTTTCCTGCCGCCGACACCCGGGCATAGATTTCCCTGGCGCGTTCCGGACCACCGAACTTGTTCTCGAGGTACTGCTTGCGCGGCACGCCGCTGCCGGGAAGCTGGGGATTGAGTTGGAACGCATGCCAGCGTACCGCAGGCGTTTCATCGGGATATTTCGCGCGCCAGGTTTCGAGCGCACGCTCGAGGTTGCGCTTGCCGATGAAACACCACGGGCAAACCACATCGGAGATTACGTCGATCTGAAAAGACATAGTGCGGTCCTCAGTTGCAGACAATGCGCTTCACTGCCAGCGCGTCGTTGCCATAGGATACGCGACGATCGAACACCGCGTTGCAGCCGTTCAGTCCGGGTGGCAGCAGCGCGGTCAGGCTGGCGGTGGTGCGCTCATAACTGCAACTCAGATGAAAGTTGCGCTTGCTTTCCGGAAGCCGCCAGGAAACACGCAGTTCGCCTCGTGTGCTTTTCACCGAGAAAGGTTTGATCTTGTGATTCTGCGAAGGCGGGCCATCGTAGATCGTCACACCGGTCAGCCGCAGCGGCGGATTCGTATAAGACACTGACCAGTCCTCGCCGGGCGCGGTGGCTTGCTGCAGGACTTCGAGCGAATCCGGGCAGATCACTTCGGCCTGGGTGGGCAGGGCAAGTGCCAGAAAAAGCGTTGTCGTGGTCAATCGCATGGTCGGGATGCTCCTTACCTTCGCGCGTTCACCCTATTCTAAACCGGGAACAACCTTGAATCTGGAACCACGGATACCCTACGTGCGAGCACGTCGGAGTACCCTTTTAGGGAAATCAGGTCTCGTTTTGTCGGCGATTGGGGAAAATCACATAATTGAGCGTGCCGGTACACAGGACCGCAAAGAAAGATGCGCCAGCCGACGCATCCGGACTAGCGCAAAATCATGCTGATAGCAGGACCGCGCGCCGCACTCGGGGCGAGAGTTCAACAGCAGAGAAGAATTTCGTTGGGTAGAGATAGTCCTCACCCGATTCGTGGGCCTGTCCGGAGTTTTGTGTGTGAGGCATATCATGTCAACTGAAAGGAACATGAATGCCCAAGCCAGTCAGGAAGATGCAAAAGGCCAATGCTGCCGCGCAAGCGGCCGTGTTGCCGAAGATACCACCAGAATTGCTTG
>JANOGH010000452.1:0-4703 GCA_031414075.1 Betaproteobacteria bacterium
TGGCGAAACACCTTGCACCTCACCCCGGCCCTCTCCCCACTTCGCGCGGAGAGGGTGATGAGAAGCACCGTGCTAACGCAATCGACTCAGGTTCTGGCTTTCTCTCTGCCGCTGGTGAAGGAGAGAGTGACGAGGATCCGAGCAATGAAATTCCCGCAGATGTGTCTCACTCCCTCTGCGCCCCGCGGGGGGGAGAGGGCCGGGGTGAGGTGGGGGGTACGCTGTTCCTCTTCGACGAGCCCACAACGGGGCTTCATTTTGACGATATCGCGAAACTGCTGCGCTCGTTCCGACGACTGGTGAAAGCCGGACATTCGTTGCTGGTGATCGAGCACAACCTCGACGTGATCGCGGCGGCCGACTGGATCATCGACCTCGGTCCGGAGGGTGGCGAAGCAGGCGGCGAAGTCCTGTTCATGGGTACGCCGGAACAAATCAGGCGCGATGCCATATCGCACACCGGCGTCGCCTTATCCCGATACGAACAAGCGCTACGCGAGGGGGCGATCGGGCAGATCGACAAAGCTGATGCGCAGCCGGCGCCTCACGCCTCGCGCCTTACGCCTCACGCCATTCAGATCCACAACGCACGCGAACATAACCTGAAGAACATCAATCTTTCGCTGCCGCGCGGCAAGTTCACCGTGATCACCGGCGTGTCCGGCAGCGGCAAATCGACGCTGGCCTTCGACATCATCTTCGGCGAAGGTCAGCGCCGCTATCTGGAATCGCTGAACGCCTATGCCAGGCAGTTCGTGCAGGTCGCCTCGCGCCCGGATGTCGATGCGATCTACGGCATCCCGCCGACAGTGGCCATCGAGCAGCGCACCAGCCGCGGCGGGCGCAAGAGCACGGTGGGCACGCTGACCGAAATCCATCATTTCCTGCGCCTGCTGTTCGTGAAGCTGGGCACGCAACATTGTCCCGACTGCCTGGTGCCGATCGAGCCGCAAAGTGCGGACGCCATCGCGGCGCGCATCATGCGCGACCACAAAGGCCAGCACGTCGGTCTGCTGGCACCGCTGGTGGTGAATCGCAAGGGTGTGTACACGGACCTCGCCAGGTGGGCCAGCAACAAGGGTTTCCCGTGTTTGCGCGTCGATGGTGAATTCCTGCCGACGCAGAAATTCCCGCGCATCGATCGCTTCAAGGAACATTCGATCGAATTGCCGGTTGCCGACCTGCACGTCACGGCGGCGGACGAGAAGACTTTGCGCGACGGGTTGAAGCTGGCGCTGGAGCACGGCAAAGGCATGGTGCATGTGATTTCTCCCCTCGACGGTTTAATGACCGGCAAGGGCAGGGTGACCGAGACCGTGTTCTCGACCAAGCGTGCCTGCCCGTCGTGCGCGCGCAGTTTTGCCGAGCTCGATCCGCGCCTGTTTTCGTACAACTCCAAGCACGGCTGGTGCGCCGCCTGCTACGGCACCGGACTGCAGATCGACGAAGTCGGTTGGGACGAGGAGCGCTCGCGCACCGGCACCGAGGACAACGTGCTGGACTCCTGGATCGAATGGCTGCAAGTCGATGAGCCCTGTCCTGATTGCGCGGGCAAGCGGCTCAATCGCGAGGCACTCGCCGTGCTTTGGCGCAGCCGCTCGATCGCCGACTACGGCATGCTGCCGGTCGCGAAACTCGCCGAGCTGGTCTCCGGACTGAAGCTCGAAGGCCGCGAGCTGGAGATTGCACGCGACCTGCTGGCGGAACTGAAAAGCCGCCTGGGCTTTCTGTCGGAAGTCGGTCTCGATTACCTGACGCTGGACCGTTCCGCGCCGACGCTGTCGGGCGGCGAGGCGCAACGCATCCGGCTCGCCGCACAACTTGGCTCCAATCTGCGCGGCGTGTGCTACGTCCTTGACGAGCCCACCATCGGCCTGCATCCGCGCGACAACCAGATTCTTCTGGACACGTTGGAGAAGCTGGAGAAAAAGGGCAACACGTTGCTGGTCGTGGAGCATGACGAGGACACCATCCGGCGCGCGCACCATGTCGTCGATCTCGGTCCCGGGGCGGGTCGTCTCGGCGGGGAAGTGATTGCGGAAGGGACCGTCGAGCAATTGATGCGCTCGCCAAGGTCGCTGACCGGGAAGTTTCTCGCGCATCCGCTTTTGCATCCCCTGCAGCCCCGGCGTCCGACCGATCACCGCACGCCGGCGCTGCAGATGAACGGCGCGAACCTGCACAACCTGAAGAGCGTTGATGTGCGTTTCCCGCTTGCACGACTGAGCGTCGTCACCGGCGTCTCCGGCAGCGGCAAGTCCACGCTGGCGCGCGACATCCTGCATGACAACCTGGCCGCGCTGGTCGGCGAGCGCAATAAGCGCAACAAGAGCGCGTTCGCACCGGCCGGTTGCAGGGCGATCAAGGGCTGGGAGGCGATCGGCCGGGTGCTCGAAGTCGACCAGACACCGATCGGCAAGACGCCGCGTTCCTGTCCGGCCACGTACGTGGGCTTCTGGGATGCGATGCGCAAGCTGTTCGCCGGCACGCAGGAAGCTCGCATGCGCGGCTTTGAAGCGGGCCGCTTCTCCTTCAACACGGTGGGCGGACGCTGCGATGCCTGCGCAGGCCAGGGCGTGCAGAAGATCGAAATGAGTTTCCTGCCGGACGTAAAGGTCGCCTGCGAGGTCTGCAGCGGCGCGCGCTTCAACCCTGAAACCCTGGCGGTGCACTACAAAGGCCAGTCGATCGGCGAGGTGCTGAAGATGAGCGTGGACGAGGCGGTGGATTTCTTCTCCGCGCATACGGCGATCCATCACGCGCTGCGCTTGTTGCAGGACGTCGGCCTGGGTTATCTGACACTCGGCCAACAGAGTCCTACGCTGTCGGGCGGCGAGGCGCAACGGATCAAGCTGGTCACCGAGCTTTCCAAGGTACGCCCGGATTTGACGGGTGACGGTAAGCCGGAACGGGGTTCACCTCGTGCCTCGTGCCTCGCGCCTCGTGCCCCGCTCACGTTGTATGTGCTCGACGAACCAACCGTCGGCTTGCACATGGCCGACGTGGAGAAACTGATTCGCGTATTGCACCGCCTGGTCGATGCCGGCAATACGGTCGTGGTCATCGAGCACAATCTCGACGTCATGGCCGATGCGGACTGGATCATCGACCTCGGCCCGGAAGGGGGCGAGGGCGGCGGGCGCCTCGTGGCACAGGGCCCGCCGGAAACTGTTGCGAACGCACAGACTCATACTGGAAAAGTGCTGAAGGAATTTCTGCGGAGTCGGGCCGCGTGAGAGCGATCGCACCCCGCCCCGCCACTTCATGATTTGACAGGATGAACAGGATTATCAGGATGAGATGCGGAAACTTTTCTTTTTGTCCGTCATTATCATGTCCATCCTGTAAATCCTGTCTGAATCAATTTTGTTTTCCCGCTGCCTACTCGGGAAGCGCGTTCAGCAGGTACATCATGGCGATGAACTCGCTCGGCTTGCCGAGCTTGCCGAACCAGCGGTCGTAGATCTGCGCGATCTGACCGGAACGGTAGAGGTGCGCAAGTACCGCGTTCACGGCCTGGCGGAAGTCCTGGTCATTCTTGCGCAGCATCAGGCCATAGGGCTCGTAGGACAGGTTCTTGTTGCCGAGCCGAACCTTCATCGACTGTGAAACGGCTACCGCCAGCCCGACCAGCACCGTTTGATCGGAGGCGTAGGCATCGACAGTGCCCTTATTGAGACCCTCGATCCCCTCCAGGTGGCTGTGCACGAGGACGATCTCGGCGTTGATGTAACTCTTCTCGAGGACCTGCTTGAGCACCCCCACGGTCGTGGTGTTCGGAATGACGGCGATCTTCTTGCCGGCGAGATCCGACAGGGATTTGTAGGGAGAACTGTCGCGCACCAGGAAGTTGGCGCCGTCCACCCAGGTCATCAGACTGAAGTCCACGTCCTTCTGGCGCGAGAGCGTGTTGGTCGTGATTCCGCACTCGAGATCGATGGCGCCGGACTTGACTGCGTCGAAACGCGTTTCCAATGTTACCGGCACCCACTGTACGTCCAGTTTCTGCAGCCCGAGCTGTTCCTGTATGCCGGTTGCGGCGCGCAGGCACAGATCGGGAGAGTAGCCCTGAGGCTTGCCGTCCGCGTCGGCGAAAGAAAACGGAACCGACTGCGGGAGGTAGCCGAGCTTGATGACGCCGGTCTCCTTGATGGTTTTCAACGTGCCGGCGAGGTCCGCAGCCAGCGCGGGAGTATTGAGCAACAGAGCAGCAACTGCGACAGCAGAGAGGATGCGCACGATGGTTTCCTGGTATGGGATGGGGCCGCGCAGTCGCGGACGGAACTCCTTCTGACAGAGAATATCATACGCTCCTACCGCTAAGGCCCACCCCGCGAGCGCAGATAAAGGGAGGCTAAAGACAGGTCGCAATTGACCGACTCTTTACAATACATTTAGACTAATGTTTATACATTTACGCAAGGATTACGCAAGGAAAGGACATGGTCGAAGCCGTTTTGGATATCAAGCAGTGGGGTAACAATCTGGGTGTTCGCTTGCCGGCTGCGGTGGCGCGCGAAGCGAACCTGCACGTCGATCAACGCGTGCGCGTATCGGCGAGCAACTCCCCCCAGGTGCGGCGCGGAAAGCCGGTGAGCTCGATGCGACGTCCCGGGCGGCGCACGAGCTCGCCGCGCTCCTCGAGGCGGCGGAAGGCCTCGGCCGCCGTAGGATACGAACAGCCGGTACGGCCGAGGAGCTCG
>JANOGH010000453.1:0-4938 GCA_031414075.1 Betaproteobacteria bacterium
TTTCCTTGTAAACCGGGGTTGAATTCAATGGCGGGGAATAGGCCAGACTACAAACTGGAAGCTTGGAAAGAAGCGATGGCGCTAGTCTCTGCTCTATACCGGGTTACCCAAGAATTCCTCAGACACGAGATCTTCCGTTTGACCTCTCAATTACGCCGCGCAAGATCGCAACGAACTGACACGATCAGGAAGCGTGTGCAATGGAAGCAACAATTTCAGCCGCGCGCGCCAAGTCAATAACAACATGGTCTGCATAGCCAGCAGATTCCTCCAACTCCATACTGCCGTATCCCGTAAGTACCAGGAACGTTGTCGCACCGACGGCTTTGCCCAATTGCACATCGCTGGCTTTGTCGCCAATCATGAATCCATCACTCGGCTGAAATCCTAGATCAGAGGAGGCCAAATTAACCAATCCTGCGCTGGGCTTCCGGCAAAAGCACGCGTCCTCCGGCCGATGCGGACAATAGTAAATCCCGTCCAGTACCACCCCTTCGCGCGCCAGCAGTTCGTTCATCCTCGCATGGATTAATTGAAGCCGAGCAACATCGAAGTAACCGCGACCCACGCCCGACTGGTTTGTAAGAACGACGAGCCCAAGTCCCATTTCGCGGAGTGATAATAGCCCTTCAACCGCACCCGGCAGTAGTTCCACGTCCTCTGGATCGGACAAATAATGACGTTCGTGAATCAGCGTTCCGTCTCGATCAAGCATTACGAAGCGTCGTCGCATTCTGTCGCGTCCTAGCATTTTGCTGAATTTCTCTTTTGCGAAGAAAACTTCGGCGTTATGGTCATCACCATTGGATTCAACTCCTGTTTACATGGAAATATTCGTCGACTGTTTCTAGATCTGCACGCTGTTCACTGTTCACCGTTCACCGATCGCTGTGTGGTTCACCCGCTAAAATCCTCAATACACAGTTGCAGACCCACTTTCCAATCGGGCAAGCGGAACCCGAACTGTTTCTCCAGCTTGCTGTTATCGAGCACTGAATTCGGCGGACGCCGGGCCGGGGTGGGGTAACTGGAAGTCGGGATCGGCGACACCTTTGCCATACCCGCTTTGCCCGCCAGGATTGCCTGCGCAAACCCGTACCATGTCGTTCGACCGGCCGCAGTCAGATGATAGAGGCCGCCCCTTTCTCTGAAACGATCCAGATCGAGCATTCCGTCGACGAAGTTCCCTGCTATCGCACCTGCGGTTGCTTCAGCGATCAGTCGCGCTGGAGTAGGCGCACCAAACTGATCGTCGACGACCTTGAGTTCTTTTCTCTCCTTCGCGAGCCTGAGCATCGTCAGAAGGAAGTTTCTTCCACGCGACCCGTACACCCAGCTTGTCCGGAAGATGAGATGCGTCGCGCCTGCGGCCATCACCCCCAGTTCGCCGGCGAGTTTGGTACGGCCGTAAACGTTGATCGGCGCGGCTTCGTCGTCCTCACGATAAGGCTCCGCCTTGCGGCCGTCGAACACATAGTCCGTCGAGTAGTGGATCAGCGCGGCGTTCTGCAGGGCCGCTTCTTCGGCAAGGATGCGCGGGGCGTCGCCGTTGATCTTCATGGCCAGCCCCGAATCCGTTTCCGCCTTGTCCACCGCGGTGTAAGCGGCTGCATTTACGATCAAGCTCGGATGCACGCCGCGAACGGCGGCGACGATGGAATCAGCCGAAGCAAGATCCAGAACATCGCGCGGCGGCGCGACGACTTCGCCGAAAATCGCGAGCGTGCGACGCAGTTCCCAACCCAGTTGTCCGGCACCGCCTGTGATAAGGATTCTCATGGTCTGGTGATTGGGCGATTGGGCGATTGGGCGATTGGGCGATTGGGCGATTGGGCGATTGGGCGATTGGGCGATTGGGCGATTGGGCGATTGGGCGATTGGGCGATTGGGCGATTCTAAAGGATTGAATCACTCAATTGCTCAATCACCCAATCTCTCAATCGCTGCCTTCTCAGGCATAAGTCTCTGCATCGGCCAAGCGCCGTCCGGTGGCATCTTTTTCTGAAACCAACGGCACGCCGGTGAGCGGCCAGTCGATTCCGATGTCGGGATCATTCCACAACACGGAGCGTTCATACTCAGGCGCGTAATAGTCGGTCGCTTTGTAGAGAACTTCGGCAAACTCGGACAGCGTCAGAAAACCGTGCGCAAAGCCGGGCGGAATCCAGAGCATGCGCTTATTGTCGGCAGACAGCCGTTGCCCCATCCAGCGCCCGTAGCGAGGTGATGAACGACGCAGGTCCACAGCGACGTCGAAGACTTCCCCGACCACGACCCTCATCAGCTTGCCCTGCGCCTGCTTCAGTTGGTAGTGCAGGCCGCGAAGAACATTGCGTGCGGAACGCGAGTGGTTGTCCTGCACGAAGTTGGCATCGATGCCGGTGGTTTCTCGGAATACGCGCTGATTGTAGCTTTCCAGGAAAAAACCCCTCTCGTCGCCGAACACGCGCGGCTCGAGCACAAGAACTTCCGGTAACTCTCCCACCGTGACTTTCATCGACTACCCTGGCCCTCTGCGATTTCCAGAAGGTAATGTCCATATGCGCTCTTGCCCATGGCTCGCGCTAAGTCTTTGAGTTGTTCCGGGGTAATGTATCTCTCCCAGTACGCAATTTCCTCAGGACAGGCAATTTTCAATCCCTGCCGGCGTTCGATGGTCGAAATAAACTGTGATGCCTCGAGAAGGCTTTCGTGCGTGCCGGTATCGAGCCAGGCATCGCCGCGCCCCAGAATCTCCACCTTCAACTGACCGCGCTCCAGATAGTGCCGGTTGACGTCAGAAATCTCGAGTTCGCCTCTGGCGGACGGTTTCAGCGACCCGGCGATGTCGACAACCGTATTGTCGTAAAAATAGAGGCCTGTGACTGCATAGCGGGATTTCGGTTGCGCCGGCTTCTCTTCAATACTCGTGGCGTTGCCCGACGAATCGAACGCGACGACTCCATAACGCTGGGGGTCGTTTACCTGATAAGCAAAAACAGTAGCTCCGGACGACTGCTTGGCAGCCACTTTCAGACGAGTCGAAAGATCGTGGCCATAAAAAATATTGTCACCCAGCACCAGCGCACAGGAATCCCCTCCGACGAAGTCGCGCCCTATGATGAATGCCTGCGCGAGTCCATCCGGCGAGGGTTGAACCGCATAGGAAAGATTGATGCCCCACTTTATTCCATCGCCGAGCAATTTGTCGAAACGCGGCGTATCGTCCGGCGTGGATATAATCAGGATGTCCCGGATGCCGGCAAGCATCAGCGTCGACAGGGGGTAATACACCATCGGCTTGTCGTAAACCGGCAGCAGTTGTTTGGAGACAACCTTGGTAACCGGATACAGCCGCGTACCCGAACCACCCGCCAGCAATATCCCCTTCAAGTCGCCTCCCGTGCGTCGTAGTTCTTTGCCATCCACTTGCGATATTCGCCGCTGACCACGCCTTGCACCCAGTCAGGATTGTCCAGATACCAGCGCACAGTCTTGCGGATGCCGGACTCGAAGGTCTCGGCGGGCTTCCAGTCGAGTTCGTCGCTGCTTTTCGTTGCGTCGATCGCATAGCGTCGATCGTGTCCCGGCCGGTCGGCAACAAAGGTGATCAGGGATTCGTAGGACTTTCGGCTAGCGGCCGGCCGCAATTCGTCCAGGATCCGGCAGATCGCGCGCACGACATCGATATTCGCGCGCTCATTGTTGCCGCCGATGTTGTACGTCTCGCCGGGGCGGCCCTTGCTCAGCGCAAGCCGGATTGCCGTGCAATGGTCGCCGACGTAAAGCCAGTCTCTCACGTTTAATCCATCGCCATAGATCGGCAGCGCCTTGCCGGCCAGTGCATTCAGGATGATCAGCGGAATCAATTTCTCCGGAAATTGATACGGGCCGTAGTTGTTGGAACAATTCGTGGTGATCGTCGGCAGGCCATAGGTGTGATGATAAGCCCTCACCAGATGATCGGAGCCCGCTTTCGACGCGGAATACGGGCTGTTTGGTGCGTAAGGCGTCTGCTCGGTGAACGGCGCAGCGCCGGGCTGCAACGACCCGTAGACCTCATCGGTGGAAACATGCAGGAAGCGGAACCGTCGCCCGACATCGACCGGCAGTGCTGACCAGTAGCCGCGCACTGCCTCGAGCAACTGGAACGTGCCGACCATGTTGGTCTGAACGAATTCGCCGGGGCCGTGGATCGAGCGATCGACATGACTCTCCGCGGCGAAATTCACGACTGCAACCGGCTTTCGATGTGCGAGCAATCCGGAAACTGCAGCGAAGTCGCCGATATCCGCGTGCGCGAAAGCATAGTTCGGGTTCGCCTCTACTGCGCGCAGGCTGGCCGGATTGCCGGCATAGGTCAGCTTGTCCAGATTGATCACGGCCGCGGGTTCGGTCGAAATCCATTGCTGGACGAAGTTGGCGCCGATAAACCCGGCTCCCCCGGTCACGATGATGCAAGTCTGGGTCATGCCACCGCTGCGAAATCACGTCTGTCTAAAGGTCGCCATTCTAGGGATAATCGCGCATCCAGTCGAACCCGAAATCCGAGCCGCGTGCGCCGCATACTGCTGATCAAGACGTCGTCCATGGGCGACGTCGTCCACAACCTTCCCGTGGTCCGCGATCTGCGCGCATCCCTGCCCGATTGCCGCATCGACTGGGTGGTGGAAGAGGCCTTCAGCGCCATTCCCCGATTGCATCCGGGAGTAAACAGGGTGATCCCCGTTTCGATCCGCCGCTGGCGCAAGCATCCGTTCGCCGCGCGCACCCGACGAGAATTTGCCGACCTGAGGAGGCATCTGCGCCAAAATCAGTACGACGAGGTCATCGACACGCAGGGCCTGCTGAAAAGCGCACTGCTGGCATGGATGGCGAGCGGCCTCCGCCATGGACTCGACTGGAAGAGTTCGCGCGAACCGCTGCGGGTGTTTTACGACAGGGTCTATGCGGTGTCCT
>JANOGH010000454.1:0-1933 GCA_031414075.1 Betaproteobacteria bacterium
GTATCGTTTCCGGAATTCCTTTGCGATCCTACTTTTCACCTCTGCGTGCTTGAAGCGAAACACTCGGAGCTGAAGCCGCTGCGCCAACGCTCTTATTGCCAGCCATCGGCCGGCTGATTCTGTCGCACGAAAGCGACAGATATCGCGACGCAGTACCGCTTGAAGTCTCGTATAGTGAACCGATGTATTTCGAGGAGTTGTACGCCATGGCGATCTCGACTAGAGAAGGTTTTGTGGAGCAGTGGGCGGTCCGATTCCTTCCTCTGCGGACCCTGATGAATGCGCAGAATCTCGCGCGACGGTTCCGCGAAGTCGAAGGCATCCGGTTCTACGTCCATGAGCGGCAGGCACTGGTGGTTGTGGCCACTCTTGTCATCGTCCTCATAAGCATCGCGTGCGCCGTGGGGGTGGTCGTGTTCCTGGCCGACCGGAATTCGTTGCTCGCGCTGCTGGGCATCCTGCTGTTGCCTGTCGTGCTGGCGGGAAGCTTTTTCGTCCTGGCCTACGTCTTCTTCTCCTGGATCGAGGGCAGGGCGCTCGCGCGGGAACTCGGACGTCGCCATCGGCCGCAGCCCAGCGCGTTCGCGTCGTGGCTCTCGAGAAAATTCGGTCTGGACATGAGCCCGTTTCCACCGGTGCCGTGGTTGCTTGCAGTGCTCGTCCTGTTTGTTCCGCTGGCCCTGCTTGCGACGGCCTGGTTGAGCGCCGCGGTGACGGTGATCCTTCTCGGTATCCTCATGCCGGTTCTCTACGCGAAATTTGACGGGTGAGCAGATGACATCCAGCCCCGGCCGCGGATGCTGAAGAACGGCAGCACGCATGTACCTGTTCTTCGACACGGAAACAACCGGCATCCCGCGGAACTACAAAGCACCCGCATCGGACCTTCGGAACTGGCCGCGGATGGTCCAGCTTGCATGGCTGCTGGCCGACAAGGAAGCGAACGAAATCGCAAGTGCCGAGTACCTGGTCAGGCCAGATGGGTTCACCATTCCCAAAGATGCCGCGAGGATTCATGGCATAACCACCGAGATGGCAGCGAAGAATGGGATCGATCTCAAATCCATCCTCAGTGGCGTCACGCCCTACATCCAGAAAGCATCCGTGCTGATCGCCCACAATATTCAATTCGACGAGAAAATCCTGGGTGCTGAACTGCTGCGTACCGGCTGCCCCAACCTGGTGGAGTCGAAGGAGCGACAGTGCACGATGCAGGGGTCAACAAATTACTGCCGCTTGCCTGGCCCATATGGGTACAAATGGCCCACGCTCCAGGAACTGTACCTGAAGCTTTTCAACGAGCGGTTCGAAGGCGCGCATCGCGCTCTTATTGACGTTCGCGCGTGCGCGAGGTGCTACTTTGAACTCAGGCGGCTAAAGGTCATGGCCTGATTGCTGGGTTCCCGCTTTCGCGGGAATGACGTTTCCAACATCGGCAGAGCGATTTTCAACAGACTGCTGGCCCTGCAACCACCGCGCCGGCAATTCGTCTGACCGAAATCACTGCAGGAACTTCGTCAACACCTGTCCGGGACCGGATTCGAGCGGCAGAAAGTCCCTGCCATCGTGAATCTGTCCGCCGTTCACCCACACGCCGTTAACGCCTTCCGGCCGCCGGATCATTCGTGCGCCGCCCGCGGGTAAGTCCTTCCGGCGTTCGAGCGCGGAAACTCCCACCTTCGCCGGGTCGAACAACAACAGATCCGCCCACGCGCCCGGCGCTATGCGGCCGCGATCCGGAATGCGGTATTTCGCGGCCGCATCGGAAGTCAATCGGCGTACGCCTTCTTCAAGCGTGAACGTTCCGGTCTCGCGCACCCAGTGGCGCAGGAAGTGCAACCCGAACCCGGCATCGCACATGAAGATGAGATGCGCGCCGGCATCCGACAGGGCCACCACGCCGGCCTCATGCTTGAGCAAGGGCGCGACCCCC
>JANOGH010000455.1:0-2605 GCA_031414075.1 Betaproteobacteria bacterium
GATATCCTTGAGGTCGTGGTCATAGTCCGCCGACCACAGGTGCCCTTGGCTGGCAACGTCGATAAGCTGGACGGTGATCCGAACTTTGTCGCCGGACTTGCGCACGCTGCCTTCCAGGATGTTGTTGACGTTCAGTTCGCGTCCAATGTCGGTGATGCTTTTTTTCTTCCCCTTGTACTGCATGACCGAAGTGCGAGCGATGACGTCGAGCCCGCCGACCCGCGAGAGTCGGGATATCAATTCTTCGGTCATCCCATCCGAGAAGTATTCGTCTTCCGAATGCGGGCTGAAGTTGTCGAGCGGCAAGACGGCAAGGCGAGGCTTTTGAGAGATGGTAGTCGGGGCCTGATGCGATGAGGGCTTCTGTGCCTTCCATGCGACCCCTACTGCGACCAACGCAATTATTACAACGATGGCGCCGATCGCGATGCGGCGACGTTTGATGGCGCTGACGCCGGATGGTTTATGGGGCGATGCATCGAGCAGGACGCGATACGCCCGCACTTGCTTGGCGATGTTCTTGACCTGCTGTTCGCCGATGAACTTGAACTGGAGGCTCAGCTTGCCTTCGACCTGGTCGAACGCGGTGCCGGAGATGCAGATTGCTCCCGGGTCTGCCAACTGTTGAAGCCGGGCGGCGACGTTCACGCCATCTCCATAGATGGTTCCATCCTCCTGCTCGATCACATCGCCGAGGTTGATGCCGATGCGGAACTGCATGCGCCGGTGTTCGGCCAACTGATGGTTGCGCCTGGCAAGCTCGTGTTGGATCTCGTTGGCGCAGTCCACCGCTTCCACGGCGCTGGGGAATTCCGCGAGCACACTGTCGCCGGCGGTGTCGATGAGGCGCCCGCCGTGGGTTTCGATGCGTTTGCGAAAGAGCGCTCGGGATTCGTTGAGGGCGCGCAGCGTCTCGGTCTCGTCATCACCCATCAGCCGCGAGTAACCGGCGGCGTCAGCGGCGAGGATGGCGGCGAGTTTGCGCTTATGGTCCATCGGGCAGGATCCCGCTCAGGCGAAGGGCTGAATCATGGGTTGCGCAAGCCTTCCTGTTTGCTCTGGGCAATCATACTCGGACTCATGTCAGCCCCGTGCCGTGCAAACCCTCCAGGAATTGCCGGAGGGTCTCTTCAGAGACATTGTAGTTTCGATAGTGCTGCTCCATGCTGAAGCCGGGCTTCAGGCGCAGCGTCTCCTGTGCCGCGCTGCGGGCCTCTTTGGTCCGGCCAAGGCGGCCGAGGATCATTGCCCGCCAAGCGTGAAAGACATGCCAGCCAGGCATGTCGGCTTGCTCCAACTCTGCCAGCGCCCGTTCGTCGTTGCGGTGCAGATAGTAATAATACGCGAGCGTTACGTGATACCAGCCTGGAGGATGCGGATCCAGCCGCATCGCCTTCTTGGTCAGATCGTAAGCCTCGTCCGTGCGGCCGAGCCATCCGATATGAATGGCAACGCCTGCAATCAGTTCGGCGTGGTTAGGGTTGAGCGCCAGCGCCTTCTCCGACTGTGCCGCGAATTGCGCGAGTTCCTTACGGAAGAAATGAACCTTCGCGAGGTTCCAGTGCGCCATGGCTTCCTCCGGAGACAGCTCGACTGCCTTCCGGGCCACCTGCAAGGCGCGCTCCAAGGGGTTCGGACGCGTGTTATAGCCAAAACGAAATTCATCCAGATAGATCCAGGAAAGCTCCCAACAGACCCTGGAGTACCTTGGATCCAGGACAGCTGCGCGCTCGAGCAGGTCGCGGGCGATGGCATGCCCCTCACGATCATGCGACCGAAAATAGCCCGTGGACTGGAGCACGAGGTCGTAGGCGTCCATGGCTTCGGTGGGCTTGCGCCTGGCGCGTTCGAGCAAGGCGCGCTCTAACTGAACCCCGAGTGCGCCGGCGATGTGATGCGTGATTTCGTCTTGGACGGCGAACACGTCTTCGAGCTTGCGATCGAAGGTGTCCGCCCAGATATGCATCCCAGAGCCAGCGTCGATCAACTGGGCGGTGACGCGGATACGTTCGCCGGACCTGCGCACGCTGCCCTCCAGCACGTATTGAACGCCCAGATCCTTGCTGACTTCACGGATATCGACAGCCTTGCCCTTGTATTTGAAGGTCGAGTTGCGTGCAATGACGAAGAGCTGCTTGAAGCGGGACAATGCAGTGATAATGTCCTCTGTAAGCCCGTCGCTGAAGTAATCGGCCTCCTGTCCACTGCTCATGTTCACGAACGGTAGTACCGCGATGGCCGGGCCGGACGGTAATGTGAGCGGGGACGCGGCCGTGCCGATCGTCGCACCGGGTGTGACCCGATACCCCCGCACCGGCTTGGCGATGTTCTTGACTTGCTGCTCGCCGATGAACTTGAACTGCAGGGTGAGTTTTCCCTCGACTTGATCGAAGGCGGTGCCGGAGATGCAGATTGCTCCCGGTTCGGCGAGCGTCTGCAACCGCGCGGCGACGTTCACACCATCACCATAAATGGTTCCATCCTCCTGCCCGATCACGTCGCCCAGGTTGATGCCGATGCGAAACCGCATGCGCCGGTGCTCGGCCACCTGATGGTTGCGCTTGGCGAGTTCGCGCTGGATTTCGTCGGCGCAGTCCACCGCTTC
>JANOGH010000456.1:0-1675 GCA_031414075.1 Betaproteobacteria bacterium
GGTGTTCAGGATCTGGGTAATTGTCCAGCCCTCTGCCTGGGCGGCCTTCAAGCATTTCTCGTAATCCAGGGGGTCGATGGCAAGGGCCTCGCCGGTTTCGCCACAGGCGACGAGGTAGTTGAAATTGCGGTAGGCGTTGGCGGTCCAAATTTGTTTGACGATCATGGCATCATCCTTGGTCGGTCGGCGTTTGAACAATGATAGCGTTGGAACGTGACATTCCGCTCGAAGTTTGCACCCGACAATATAACTATATAACTAGTGTAGTGCTTCTGAATTACCGGAACTTTCCCTCCCTCGCGTGCGGGGGACAAGGGAACACTTGAAGCGTAGCAGGGCCCGGCGGACACGGCGTTCGCGGAGCGATCCGGGGCGGGAGGCCGGGCTAGAACGCGCTTCCCGCAAGCGGCCGACTTCATCGGTAACGTGTCCGCGCGTCAGGGTCGGGGCGCATCCCGCACGTGCACGTTGAACATGCCCCCATCCCCGCCTTCCCCCGCAAGCGAGGGAAGGAGTTCTTGGGCTACAGAGACGCATAAGTTCCAAACAGGATGAAGCACTACACTAGAGACCGGCCGCCAGTTCCCGCGTGAGCTGCGCGGCTGGCACTTCTTTGCAGCCGGTCGCGTTCTGGCCGGACCAAAGCGGAGAAAAATCGCCCGAGCCTGCGGCCTCGGCCTTTGCACGCAACGGTGCGATGGCCGAGGTGGCCAGCGGGAATGCGGGCGCGCCGCTGTTGATCGGGCCGAGTTCTCTCATCACCTTGTTCATGATGCCGCGCGCCGGCCTGCCGGTGAACAGATTCGTCAGCGCGGTGTGGCATGCGGCCTCGCTTTTCAGCGCTGCGCGATGGATCGCGCTGATCGTGGCTTCTGGGCAGAGCAGGTAAGCCGTTCCGATCTGTACGCCGGCCGCGCCGAGGGCCATGGCGGCGGCGACGCCTTGCGCATCGGCGATGCCGCCGGCACCGATGACCGGCAACTTCACGGCGCGCACGATCTGCGGCAGCAGGGCAAACGTGCCGACCTGCGTAGTCAGGTCATCCGACAGGAAGATGCCGCGATGTCCGCCCGCCTCCACGCCTTGCGCGATGACCGCATCGACGCCGTGCGCTTCGAGCCACAGCGCCTCTTCGACAGTCGTCGCCGAGCAGAATATTTTCGAGCGCCAGGATTTCACCCGCTTCAGCAGATCTGCGGACGGCAAACCGAAATGAAAACTCACCACCGCCGGCTGAACCTGCTCCAGCACGTCGGCAAACTCGGCGCTGAATGGCGCGCGCCCCGGGCCGGCCGCGATGCCCGCGGGATCGATCCCGTACTGCTTGTAGTACGGCGTGAGTGCCGCGCGCCAGGCGGATTCGCGTCCGGCATCGGCAACAGGCGCCGTGTGACAGAAAAAATTGACGTTGAAAGGTTTGTTCGTCTGCGTCCTGACCGACTCCAGTTCCTTGCGCAAGCCATCCGCGGTGAGCATGGCACAAGGCAGGGAACCCAGAGCGCCCGCGTTGGAAACCGCAATCGCCATCGCACTGCCCTGCGCGCCCGCCATCGGCGCCTGGATGATCGGCAGTCCGATGCCGAGAAAGTCGGTCAGGTTCATCATGGAGGAACGGCGTGTTTTACCCGGCCGGGTAGTTTACCTCTTGTCCCCGCGCCCCCCGAGCCGGCGGGTA
>JANOGH010000457.1:0-15461 GCA_031414075.1 Betaproteobacteria bacterium
GAAGACACATGTTCAGAGGTTCCCTAAGAGGAACAAGAAAGTGGAACCAGCAAGGTAAAGAGATTTTTTTCCTAGCCCCTAGTCCCTAGCCCCTGCCTCACCCCTCATACCTCGCACCTTCTCTCAAGGAACCTTCCCCAACTCCGAGCGCAGGTCACGCAGATGGGCGAGCGTTTCCGGATCTCTCGAGCGTTTTAATCCCTCGCCCAGCTTCGCGTAAAGGTAAGCGACGCCGGAGCGCAGCGAGGAGCGAAACTCGCTCGGCCGCCCGCGCTCGCGACGGAACTCCTTTGCGATATCGGCCAGCGGCGACGAAATATTGCGCGTTGCGAACAGATTGCCCGCACTGCCGTGCACCGAGCCGTCATCCAGAAATTTTTCCATGTCGATCGAGGTGGAGGTTCCCTGCGGATCGTTGGTGGCGCCGGCCGCAACCAGCAATAAGGTTACGTAGTTGCGCTGCAGTTCGCGCCGGTACAGTTCGATCACCGGTCTCTTCGCATTGAGCTCCTTGAACAGACCGTCGTTCAGGTCGGTCAGCATGTCCATGCCGACATAGCCTTTGCTGCCTGGATACGCATGCCGGGCCTCGGCCATGCGCTGGAATACGCCCGCATCGAGAATCTGGCGCAGCAATTGTACGTTGGATCCCTGCAATGCATCCGCGCTGCCCGAGGGACTGATGCGCCGCAAAACTTCGAGATCGAGCAAGGGCTGCGGCGTGACCCACGCTCTGTCGATCAGGAAACTTACCGCGGCACGCTGTCGCGCGGGCTGCACCGGCTTGAAGGGCGCAGTGCCGCGCCCGGCCTGATAGCGCGTTTCCTCGACACCACCGACGAGCTTCGCCACCGCGGCGAGTTCGCGATAACGCTGCACCATCAACGCCTGGTACATCTCGCGCAGGCGAACATAGTCCCCGCCGCGCTTGGTAGTGGCCGGAATCAGCAACGGCATCACGCGGTCGATATTACGCAGCCCCAGATTGGCCGCTTCGATGGGATCGCCACCGACGACATTGGTGTTGACCTTCGGATCCAGGGTCGCGAAATCATCCTCGCCACCAAAGCGCAACATCGGATCGCCGACCTGTTTCGCGGCCAATTCGTCGAGGTGGGGCCATTCGTCGTCACAACTCATGCCGTTGGAAAACGACCGATAGCCCCACTCGATCGCAAAGTAGTCGTAATGTCCGAATTTCGGCAGGAGAGAGGCGTTGTCGCCGGGTTGTGCAACATAGTTGAGCCGCGCGTAGTCCATGATCGACGCCGAGATGCCCCACCTGCGCGTCCATTCCGGGTTGCGCAGCTGCTCTATCGAATACGCGGAATGTCCCTTGAAATTGTGGCGCAGGCCCAAAGCGTGACCGATCTCGTGCGAGACGACGTAGCGCAGCATATCGCCGACCACATCGTCGGGCAGGGGCAGTTTCTGCGCTCTCGGATCAAGCGGCGACACCTGGGTGAAGTACCACGTTTCAAGCAGTTTCAGCACGTCGTGCCAGAAAATCGCATGCGATGATATGACTTCACCGCTGCGCGGATCGACCACCGCTGGACCCATTGCGTTCTGGCGCCCACTCGGGGTCCAGCGGATCACGTTGTAGCGCACATCTTCCAGATCCCAATTGGGATCTTCTTCCGCGGTGGGCGCATCGCGCGCGGAGATGGCATTGCTGAACCCTGCTTTTTCAAACACCTTCTGCCAGTCCTCGATGCCGCCTTTGATGAACGGGCGCCATTTCTCCGGCACTTCGTCGCTGATATAGAAAACGATGGGCTTGACCGGATCCGATACGTCGGCGTCGGGGTCCTTCTTCTGCAGCCGATAGCGCTGAATGAAGGCGCGCCGCACCTTGCCGTGTTCGTTAGTTCCATAGTCATCGAACGGCACTGAAAAATAGCCCACCCGATCGTCGGCGAATCTCGGATCCATCGGTTCCTCGGGCAGCAGCAGCCAAGTGGCATGAAAGCTGAAGCCGAGCATGGCCGGCACGCGGTCGGACTCGTCATCGACTGTTTTCCTTAGATCGGCCTCGGAAGGCACCCATGTCTGCTGGAAACGGATGTCGATGCTTTGCGGGAAGGCCTTGACGCGTTCGATGAAAGAGCGCTTCGGATCGATCGCGCTCATGCGGAAGTACTGCATGAACTCCAGTGCAAACCCATCCGGCACTTCGCTGACGAAATAGGAAGTGATGTCGATTACCGGCGCATTGTCCGGCCCTTCCATGATGATGTCGAAAGCCTTGATGACCGTGCGCAGCGAGGCCGATTTTACCCCGCGCTGCAAGCTGACCATGTTCTGGGCCCACATCTCGTAGCGCACGTTCTCGAGGTACAGTTTGTTGCCGCGGCGCACCCAGCGGATCACGCGATTGTCGACCACCGAGCCGGGGGCGACGAAGTCGCTGCCGGTGGACAACGCGGTGAACTCGGTGTAGAGCAGCATGTCCCGGTTCAGCATCATGGCCGGGATCTCGAACATGACGTGATCGCAGATCACATGCATCAGGAACACCCCGGTCACGGTTGTGACCTTCTGCTCCATACCGGCTGGGCAGGATGCGACCATGGCGGAAGTCATGGCGAATGCCGGCCGGCACAGCGAAGCTGCCGCCATCAGCGAAATAAGAGAGAGGATTTTTCTCATGTCCACGCCACTCCGGTGGCTGCGATTCGAAGCGGATCGCATTCAGCCACACATCAGCGCCCGACCTTACAAACACGCCAAGTGTGCCACCGCGGCGCCATAAACGATACCCATCCTGCCATCGGACAACGACGACAGACAAATGTTGCATTCAATCATCCTTTGATTGCGGGCGGGCTTCCGGTTTGAAGTATCAGCCATCATCGGCACACTTGCCTATCGAACCCATGAACAGCGCGCGACGAGAGGTGTTGGCCTTCGAAAGATAGCGATTCTGGATTTCGTAAGCCTCGAGTTCCTCGGACATGCGCCGGCTGCAGAAGCTTGCGACGACTTCGAACTTGCCGGTGGTCTTTTGCAGGTGGTGAACCAGTTCGTGCAGCAGGATAGATCGATCGAACGGGTTGTGCTGGACATCGAGGGTCTCGTCGACGACGACGCCCCAATCCGGATGATAGAACGCCTTGATGCTGCATGGCCGGCTGTCGCACAACCGGCGCTGGATCTCGGATAGCGGAAGGAAATGAACTTCGGGCAGCACGGCAGGCACTGGGTAGGCCGATACAAGCCGGATCGCCGTGAACAACTCGACCATCAGGGAAACCAGGGCGGACTGATCCAAGGCGACTCCTTTGAGCGCCCTTCCCCTGCCGGCATTACATCAGCCGGGGGGCGGGTTCGTCAATCGTCGCAGCGGGCCCGCCACGCATTGACATTTCGTTCGCGAGATCGAATGCTTCGTCTATGTAAACGCCCTCTCCGGGCTTGTAGAACGCCTGGGCGGCGCACTTGCCCTGGCAGAAGCGCTGTTGGATTTCAACCAGCGGGGCCTGGTGGATCTCAGGCAGGATTTTCGTCGTCGGATAAGCCGACAACGATTGGATGGAGGCGAGTAACTGCACTGCCAGCGACGCGAGAGAAAGAGAGTCCATATGCTGCCCCTGGACCGGCGTTCCCCCCGACCCGCCGGCCGGTAAATGATCTTATTGTTCAGTGACATGCAATATCCAGGCCACCGCCTCTCGGGGCCGCCAGAAGCCGTTAGGCCGGCCGTTTGGCTGCAACGTGCACATTTACGGCGCATAGCAACCGTGGGCGGCACCAGATTCTCCCGCCAGCCAGACCACGCGCTGGCTGCCGCCCGCCTCGCGGGAAAGGATCGGTTGTAACCACTTCAACATCGACCGTGCCTCCGCTTCGAAACCGAACGGCGGATTCACCACCAGCATTCCGCACCCGCGCATGCCGCCGCTCCAGTTTACGGGTAGCACTGAAATTTCGAGTTGCAGGATTTTGCTGATCCCGGTTTCGACCAATCCGCGTTCGAATGCGCGCATCGCCAGAGGCTCGATCAGCGGATACCAGATCGCATAGACGCCGGTCGCGAAGCGCCGGTGTGCTTCGACGAGCCCTTCTGTCAGCCGGTCGAATTCCCGGGCGCGATCGAATGAAGAATCGACGAAGATCAGCCCGCGTCGCTCTTTTGGCGGAAGGAAGGCCTTCAGCGACTGGTATCCGTCCATCAGATGCACGGTCGTCTGGCGATCGCCGCCGAACAGGCCGCCCAGATTTTCGCAGTCCTTCCTGTTGAGTTCGACCAGCACCATGCGATCGACCGGCCGCAGCAGACGGCGCACCACGCGTGGCGAACCGGGATAAAAGCGCAGGGCATTTGCGGCGTTCTCGCCTCTTATCGCTTCGAAGTAGGGAATGAATTCATCCGGCGCATCCTTTCTGCCCCAAATCAGCGCGATGCCGTCTCTGAACTCCGCGTTCTTGAGCGCCCATTCGTGGGTAAGGTCGTAGCGTCCAATGCCGGCATGGGTATCGAGCACAAAGAACGGGCTGTCCTTTTTCTCGAACGCAAGCACGAGCCGAGTCAGCAGCGAGTGCTTGAAGACGTCGGCGAAATTGCCAGCGTGAAAAAGATGTCGGTAGGCGAGCATGGAGCGGTGAGGGGTTGCGCAGATGGTAACAGGTGCGAGGTGCGAGGCGCGAGGGACGAGGTGCGAGGCTCTAGGCGCTAGGCGCTAGGCGCTAGGCACGAGGCACGAGGCTCTAGGCTCCAGGTCTTGAGTGCTCTTAGGCTTTGGTTATCCCTCGTGCCTCGCGCCTCGTGCCTCGTGCCTCGTCCCTCGCACCTGATTCTCGTGGGATAATTCCTCCATCGTTCAACACGCATGCACAGGAATGTCACTATGGCAACAGACAACGCACCCGAACTCAAGATGGACCCCGCGAACCTGTATCGCGAGGAGATATTTACCGATCGCAAAATAGGCACCCTTCGCGTCATGACCCCGGTCAGGAGCGACAGTTCCGTCGACGCCGGCCGCAAGGTGACTTATGTCGGCGAAACCCAGCTCATGACGCCGATGGGCGCGCTGCCGCTCGCGTTCGAGATCGAGGCCGCTTCGCTGGGCCAGGCAGCGCAGAAATTCGCTGAAGTGGCCGCCGTCGCCGTAGAACGCGCGGTGAAGGAATTGCAGGAATTGCGCCGGCAGCAAAGTTCTTCCATCGTCATCCCCGAAGGCATCCCCGGCGGATTCGGCGGGCCAGGCGGATTGCCGGGAAAGATCAAGTTGTCCTGACACGGCGGGAAACAATCGGCAGCAGACTGATCTGAAGGCGACGCGCCTTCGCCAGGGCCGGCAGAAAAACTTTTACCCGGAGTGCACTCGCCATGAAGCAGGATCCGCGTTTCCCGAACCTGTTCATCCTCGATCACCCCCTGATCCAGCACAAGCTTACGCACATGCGGGACAGGAAAACGTCCACCCGGACGTTCCGCGAGCTGTTGCGCGAGATCACCCTGCTTATGGGTTACGAGGTCACCCGCAACCTGCCGCTCACCAAACGCACGATCGAAACGCCGCTGACCCGGATGGAAGCGCCGATCATCGCCGGAAAGAAGCTTGCGATCGTGCCGGTATTGCGCGCGGGTATCGGCATGGCGGACGGGCTCCAGGAACTGATTCCTTCAGCCCGGGTCGGGCACATCGGGCTCTACCGGGACGAAAACCACCGGCCGGTCGAATATCTGGTGCGGCTGCCGGAGGTCGAGGGCCGCATTTTCATCTTGTGCGATCCGATGATAGGCACCGGCCATTCCGCCGTCCATGCCGTGCAAGTCCTGAAGCATCGCGGCGTGCCGTCGAAAGACATCCTGTTTCTCGCGCTGGTGGCTTCGCCGGAAGGCGTTGGTGTCTACCAGGAGCAGCACGCCGATGTACCGATGTTCGTCGCCGCGCTCGACGACCACCTCGATGAAAACGCCTACATCGTTCCGGGACTCGGTGACGCGGGCGATCGGCTATTCGGGACGAAGAACTAAGCTTGACCGGACTGCTCGATGCGTTCGCGTTTTACCTGTCACCCGTCACTGGTCACCTGTCACTTCACTCACCGTAGGTGAGTGAACGCGCCTTGCCCCAGAACACCCGATAGGAAAACACCGTGTAGCCGATGATCATCGGCAGCACGACGCAAGTACCGACAAAGACAAACATCAGCGATTCTCTCGCGGCGGCGGCCTGCCAGATGGTCAGCCGGTCTACCACCAGATAGGGAAACATGCTGTAGGCGAGCCCGGCAAACGCGAACACGAAAATCCATACCGAGAGCACGAAAGGCAGCCATTCGCGTGTCGACTTTCCCTGTTGCAACCTCGTTACCGAGAGCAGGATGCCGGCGAACGCAGCCGCCGTGAGCAGCGGCAGGGGTGAGAGCCACAGCAATCGCGGCCACGCAAACCATTTCTCCATGATGCCGGCGCTCGCAAACGGCGTGGCCAGGCTGATCGCCGCCACGCCCACGGCCGCGAGGAGCACCGCGGCTTTGCTCCACTTGAGCGCGCGCGTGTGCAGGTCGCCATCGGTCTTGATCGCCAGCCAGGTTGCACCCAGCAGCGCATAGCCGCCGGTCAACCCGATGCCCACCAGCAACTCGAATGCGATGAACAGCGCTCCGCCCCGGAAACCGGTGATGACGCCGGCCAGCATCGCGCCCTGCGCAATGGCGGTGCCGAGCGAGCCGACGAAGAACAGGTGGTTCCACATCGACTGGTGCCATCCCGACGCTTTCACGCGGAATTCAAAGGACACGCCGCGCAGGATCAGCGAAATCAGCATCAGCGCCACCTCCAGGTAGAGCGAAGTCAGGATGACGCCGTGCGCGTGCGGAAACGCCACCAGCAGGATGCCCACGCCCAGCACCAGCCAGGTTTCGTTGGCATCCCAGAACGGGCCGATGGAAGCCACCATCATGTCCTGCTCCGCACGCGTGGCCAGCGGCAGCAGGATGCCGACGCCGAGATCGAAGCCGTCGAGAATCACGTAGGCGAGGATGGCCAGTCCCATCAGCATGGCGAAGATCAGCGGCAGATCGAGTTCCATCGTCACAGCACCTGCGGGCCCAGCGCGCCCGGCGCGGGCACATCGCGGCCCTTGCCCTCGGCCTCCCTGCGTGCCAGTTGCGTGATCACGACCATGTAGGAAATCAGCAGCAGCACGTAAACCAGGGCGTAGCCGATGAGCGTTGTTGCGATGTACCGTGCGGGCACCGTCGATGCGGCATCCGCGGTCAGGATAACGCCGTAGACGATATAAGGCTGGCGGCCTATTTCCGTCGTCAGCCAACCCGCCAGCACCGCGATCCATCCGGAGAAGGTCATGCCGGAATACGCCCGCAATAACCAGCGCGGGAATTCACGATGCCGGATCAGACACAGGGCGCCGAGCCAGGACGCCGCCAGCATCAGCAGGCCCACGCCGACCATCACACGGAAACTCCAGAACACCGGTGCGACGGGCGGATGCTTGTCGCCGAATTCGGAAAGTCCCTTCAGTTCGCCGTCGAGTGTATGCGTGAGGATCAGGCTCGCCCCTTTCGGCAGCGAGATGGCGTAGTCGTTGCTGCGGGTCTCCTGGTTGGGCATCGCGAACAGCAGCAGCGGCGCGCCGCGCTCGGTTTCCCAGATTGCCTCGATCGCCGCAATTTTCGCCGGCTGATGCTGGAGCGTATTGAGGCCATGCAGGTCGCCGACCATGATCTGCAGCGGCGTCAGCACCGCAGCGACCGCCACGCCGAGGCGCAACATGCGCGTTGCCGGTTCGAACTTACGGTCGCGCAACAACTGCAATGCCGAGATGCCGGCCACCAGGAACGCCGCGGT
Organism: Betaproteobacteria bacterium; assembly: GCA_031414075.1. Lineage (GTDB taxonomy): Bacteria > Pseudomonadota > Gammaproteobacteria > Burkholderiales > JACQAP01 > JACQAP01. Next base: position 7,826 of record JANOGH010000457.1, read on the forward strand.
GAGTGCGGAGGCGATCATCATGTGCGCGAAGCGATACGGAAAACTCGGATTGAAAATCACCGCCATCCAGCTGGTGGCGTGCAACTGGCCGTCGATCACCTCGAAGCCCTGCGGGGTCTGCATCCACGAATTGAGGGCGAGGATCCAGAACGCCGATGCGGAAGTGCCGATCGCCACCAGGAACGCCGACAGGGTGTGCATCCAGGCCGGCACCCGGTCGCGGCCGAACAGCATGACACCCAGAAAAGTCGCTTCGAGGAAAAAAGCCGTCAGTACTTCGTAGCCCAGCAGCGGCCCGGCGATGTTGCCGGCCTTGCTCATGAATCCCGGCCAGTTGGTGCCGAACTGGAAGCTCATCGTAATGCCCGAAACGACGCCCAGCGCGAACGAAAGCGCGAATACTTTCACCCAGAGCCGGTACGCCAGCTTGCACCACGCATCGCCCGCCAATTCGATGCGCACGCGCAGGTAGACGAGAATCCAGGCCAGCGCGATCGTGATGCTGGGAAAAAGGATGTGGAACCCGATGTTGAGGCCGAACTGGGCGCGCGCGAGGAGGAACGGATCTGCGGACATGACGATCGCTGGAACAGAGCCGCCAGTTTAGCGCCGTTCCGGGCACCACTTCCGATTGGCGCAAACGGGCGCATCGCGTGGCGCCCGGTAGCGTCCAGTCCGGCGCGTCGACTTGACCATATGCATATATATATGCACACTGGCTTCATGCGCAAACCGACCGCCAAACCGCCCAACGGGCAATCCGCAAAGCTCTCCGCGCGCCGCGACAGAAGCAATCAGCCCGGCGCCACGACTGCGGGCTCGCAACGCGTTGGCAATCCGGCGGCGCGCGGCAAGACGCGGCTGACGATGTATCTCGACATGACGGTAGTCGAATATTTCCGCTCGCGCTCCGGTGGCCGCGGCTATCAGACGCTGATCAACGAAGCGCTCAAGCAGGCGATCGAACAGGAAAACCTCGAAGACGTGCTGCGCCGTGTGATCCGCGAAGAAGCGCGTCCCCGCCAGATCGGAAAGGAAAAGACGTGAGCGACAGCCGGTTTGCGCATTCGATGGTTGCAGCGGGGTACGGCAGAAGATGATCGTGTTTCGCGACGAACTGAAGGCGGTCGCCATCCCTGCTGCGGTGCTGGTCATCGCCGGCATAGCTGCCTCGATCAGCCAGAAATTTCCCGCGACACTGGGCAATTTCGGCGTGTTCGGACCCTACGCGGTGCTCGTCATCGGCACGGGCATCGCCCTGTGGTTCAATCGTGGTCGCGCGTTCATCGCACTGATTTCCCTGCTGGTCGCATTCATCGCCCATCATCTTTCGCTCAGCTTCGGCCAGGGTGATTTCCCTGTCCGTGCGGTGCTCACCGCCGCGGCGATCTTCGTGCCTGGCAACATTCTGCTCGTGATGGTGTTGCCGGAACGCGGCATCATCCATTTCCGCAATTACCGGTGGTTGCTGCTGGGCATCGCCGAGGTGCTGATAACGGCCTGGATTGCAACCGCGGGCCACACCGCCCTCTCGGGCATGGCGTGGCATGCGGCGCTGGATCACTGGTTGCTCAAGGCCACGCCCATGCCGCTGCTTGGCCGCCTGTTGATCGTGGCGGCATTCACGTACGCACTGATCGGGGCATGGCTACGGCGCTCCCCACTCGATATCGGCATGACCGGTGCGCTGATCGCATTTTTCATTGCGTGCCAATGGCCGAGCCCGCCGGTGGTGTACGGCGTGTTCGTCTTTGCTGCCGGCACCATGCTGCTGTTTGCCGTGCTGCAGGAGTCGCATCGCATGGCCTTTCACGATGAGCTCACCGGCCTGCCGAGCCGGCGTGCTCTGCAGGAGAAGCTCGTCGCGCTGGGCCCTTCCTACACGATCGCCATGGTCGATGTCGATCACTTCAAGAAATTCAACGACACGCACGGCCACAACATCGGCGACCAGGCGCTGAAAATGGTCGGGGCACGGTTGGCGGAGATCGACGGCGGCGGCAAGGCCTTCCGCTACGGAGGCGAAGAGTTTGCGGTGCTGTTTCCCGACATGAAGGTCGAGGAGGCGCTGCCGACCCTCGAAACGCTGCGGCAGAGCATCGAACGCTACAAGATATCGGTACGCTCGGAACAACAACGGCGCATCGAAGCACGTCGGAACAACGACCGCCGCACGAAGACCCAATCCGCGTTCACCCTCGATCAGCCGGACGCGCCGCCGCTGCGTTCGAATCGTGCGGAACTGCTGTCGGTTACCGTGAGCATTGGCGCCGCGGAGCGGTCCGAACTGCTCGACACACCGGAATTGGTGATCCGATCGGCCGACGACGCGCTGTACCGGGCCAAGGCGACCGGGCGCAATAAGGTCAGTGTTTGAATAAGGTCGAGGTGCGAGGTGCGAGAGGTGAGGTGCGAGGCACGAGGCTCTAGGCGCAAGGCGCGAGGCGCTAGGCTCCAGGTCTTGAGTGCTCTTAGGCTATAGTTAACCCTCGTGCCTCGTGCCTAGCGCCTAGAGCCTCGCGCCTCGCGCCTCACCCCTCATTTCACCCCGTATTTCGCCCGATAGTGCTGCCCCAGCACCTTGCGTGTCTGGGCATTCACATTCGGATTCGATTTCTTCTGCGGCGGACGGATTTTCCCCGCTGCCGGGCGGGCTGCATCAACGACCTTTTTTTTCGGATTCATCAAATCGTTCGCCGCGCATTGAGCGGAGGCCGTTCATTCCAGCACGGGCGTGCAGTCGCCCCGCACCGTCACTTTGGCGTCCAACCGATACTCGCGCCCGCTTTCCGCTTGGATAGTCAGGACCGATGTGTTGGGAAAATCCACGGTTCCCATGCCCACAAGTACCCGCGCCGTGCACACCACTTCGATTACGTGCTGACCGGGTGCAACCTCGATGGTGGATTTTTCGTCCACGACTGGTCGCGAGTCGATGGCCACGACCTTCACCGCGGCATCGACCTCCTTTCCGCCGCCCACCGTCAGCGCCAGGTTCCTGATAACCGCCGGCGGCTCTGCCGCGAGCGCAGCCAAGCCGCCCCCCAAAGCCAACGCGATGCACACCGTCCGCGCCAGCCGCCAACCCAGTGTCCTGTCCTTATGGATCCAGACGCTTTCGCCCAAGGAGACAGCGGGATTGTCGGGGCAGGTGCGGGCGGAACGGGCGAGGAAATTGGCCGGGTTCATGAAGAGATAAGGAGCGGGACAGGATTTACAGGATGTACACGATGAACACCAAGAGCAGCAGGTTAGTTCTGAATCCCATCCTGACAATCCTGTTCATCCTGTCAAATTCCTATCTGTCCTCTCGCCTCTGCCTTTCTCATCCAGCACTTCCTGACCCGACGCCGAGCCCGCTGGCGTAGCGCTTGTTCCAGATGTCGTGCCCGTGCGAGAGATCATTTTTCGCGGATCTGTCCTGCCCGCGCATCAGCCAGAGCGGCTGGTCGTAGATGTTGAACGGTGCATTATCCCGGCGCTGATCCCTGAGCGAGCGGTCGTAATGCGAGGTACCCGGCATGTAACGCATGATCAGCGCCGCGCGGCGCTGGCCGGAGGTATTGGCAAGCGAGCCGTGGATCATGCGCACGTCGTGCAACGACATCTGGCCCGGTTCGAGTTCGACGTTGACCGCCTTCGATTCGTCGAACTGATCGCGGTCCAGTTCGAGATTGAGCACCAGGTTCTTGCGATCGCTGACATGGTGTCGGTAGAGTTCCTTGCGCTTGTGCGAATCCGGGATGAAACGCATACACCCGTTCGCCGTGGAGACCGGATCGATCGCGATCCAGACCGAACAAGTCGCCAGCGGGCGCATCGGCCAGTACTCCCCATCCTGATGCCAGGGCACCTCCCGCCCCATGATCGGCGGCTTGCACAGAATCCGGCTGATCCACAACACGATGTCCGGTCCGATGATCTGCTCCATCATGTCCAGCACGGCCGGATGCCGCGCCGCCGCCATGAACGGGTTCATGTCCGGTCCGGCGGTCGGCGGGAGCATGTGCGGATTGGCAAGATCTTCCTGGGCGACATCGGTATACGAGGCCAACAGCCGGTCGAGACTGTCGCGCAGGCGTTGCAGAAGCGGATCGGGCAGGCGATACCGGGGAAGGACGTAACCGTGCTCGTGGTAGTGCGCGAGTTCGTCGGTGCTCAATGCCGCGTTCATGCTCTGTTCTCCGGCGGACGAAAGGTAAACCGATGCTAGCACAGGGCCTTCCCGGGATAACGCTGCACCGCACCCGCAACGGGAAATGATGAGCATTGGAACTCCAGAAATCTGAATGGGGTCGCGGCGCTTGGTCGAATGCGGTAGGCTTTTGCCCCTCTGCATGCCGGGCAGCCTGCCCGCCATGCAGAGACGGCCGGCTCGAGACCGGGATCAAAATCATCCACGCACCGAATACTGGGAGAACGAACAATGAAGCTGGCGAAGGCACTATTGTCATTATTGCTTGCCGTTTCGGCGGCGCCGCTGTTTGCCGCCGACGCGCCCGAAATGAACATCGAACATTCCATCGTGATCAATGCACCGCCCGAAGCAGTGTGGGAGGTCGTCAGCGACTTCAACGGACTGCCACGCTGGCTTTCGACGATCACCGAGAGCCGGATCATCCTCGGCAAGAACCGCGAGGTCGGCGCCATCCGCGAACTGAGGCGAGCCAACGGCACCAAGGTCCAGGAAAAGCTCATCGTCTACGAACCCTGGACCATGTCGCTGGGCTATACCTATATCGGCGGCCAGGTCGCCGCGACGGACTATTTTCCGACCATGACGGTATCCGATGCCGGCAACGGCACGAGCAAGGTAGTCTGGAAGGCGCACTTCAAGCGCGTCGCCTACTGGACCGACGAGCCGCCCGCGGGCCAGGACGATGCAACGCCGCTCAACATGCTGAGCAAGGTCTATGTGATGGGCCTCGAGAGCATGAAGCAGATGATCGAAGGACGATAAGAGGGGCGAGGCTCTAGGCTCAAGGTCTTGAGTGCTTTAGGGATATCCTAAACCCTCGTGCCTAGCGCCTAGAGCCTCGCGCCTCGCGCCTAGCGTTCGCGCCCGTGAACGCGGTTCAGGCGAAGTCGGAGGACTGAATCCTCTTCACCCCCGCGGCGGTCATGTCCTTCCATGCGGCGGCGACCGATCCGTTGATATCGATCCCGCGGCAGGCGTCTTCGATCACCGAAGCCTGGAAACCGAATTTCCTGGCATCCAGTGCCGACCACGCCACGCAGTAATCCGTGGCCAGGCCGCAGACGAACACCTGCTTGATCTTGCGCCCCTTGAGATACCCGGCGAGGCCGGTCTCGGTCTTGCGGTCGGCTTCCAGAAACCCGGAATAGCTGTCCACGTCGCGGTGATAGCCCTTGCGGATCACGAGTTGCGCCTGCGGAATGTCGATACCCGAGTGGATCTGCGCACCCTCGGTGCCCTGTACGCAATGGTCCGGCCAGAGCACCTGGGTGCCGTAGTCGAGCTTGATGGTCTCGAAAGGCTTCTTGCCCGAGTGCTGCGAGGCAAACGACACGTGGTCCGCCGTGTGCCAGTCCTGCGTCAGCACCACATTGCTGAAGCTTTTCGCGATCCGGTTGATCAGCGGAACGATCAGGTCGCCTTCTTTGACTGCCAGGCTGCCGCCGGGAATGAAGCAATTCTGCACGTCGATCACCAGCAGCGCATCGGCATCGGTGGGTTTGATCTTTCCCGCCGCCAGAACGTCGCGCAGCACTGTAAACGAACTCGCCGCCGCGATCACGCCGGCTCCCGCAGCGGTAAGGAACCTCCTCCTGTCAAAGCTGTTCATCTTTTCTTCTCCTCTGAGACTACCCATTATTGATCTTTCCCTAATTCACATCAGTGAATTAGGTCTGTCGCCCCCCTCTCCCTCCGGGAGAGGGTTGGGGTGAGGGATTGAGCGTACTGACTGTCATCTATTACGATACGCTCAATAGGGACACCGTCGCCCCGGCGTCCGATTCAACTGTAGAAAAGTCTAGCACCACGCCTTCCGCAAGGGTATCCCTGCATCGACGCATCGCTTCATGCGCGCACCAGCACCGGGACCTCGGTCGCCGGCGGCGTGTTGCGGCTGCGCTGGCAGCGCACCACGCCGTCAATGACCACCATGCCGACGCCCGCAATATCGCCCAGCGCGACGCTTTCCAGCAGCGTCTTGCCTGCCGTATGCTGGGCACGGTCCATGAACACGAAATCGGCCGCTTTGCCGGTCTCGATCAGTCCGCAGTTGAGTTTGCGGATGCGCGCGGTATTGCCGGTGGCAAAGCAGAATGCCTGCTCCGCCGGAATGCCGCCGAGACTCGACAGCAACGCAACCATGCGCAGGATTCCCAGCGGTTGCACGCCGGACCCCGCCGGCCCGTCGGTGCCCAGGATAACGCGGTGCAGGCACTTGCCGTCGCGCGCCGCGTGCGCTGCCGCGATGCCGATTTTCTCGTTGCCGTTGTGCACGATCTCGATCGCGCGGCTGGAGCGCTCGCACAACTCGCATACATCCGCCTCGGGCAACGCGGTGTGGCCGCCGTTGATGTGGCCGATGATATCAGCGTCGGCCTCCAGCACCACGTCCTTGTCGATCAGCCCCGAGCCGGGGATCGAAGGGCCTCCGGTGTGAATCGTACTCTGGATGCCGTACTTGCGCGCCCAGGCCACCATCCGCCGCGCCTCCTCGCCGCCCTTGACCGAGCCCAGCCCGACTTCCCCCAGGAGCCCGACACCGGCTTCCGCGAGTTCCTTGAAATCGGACTCCACCATGCCTTTTTCCAGCACCGGGGCGCCCGCCAGCACCTTCACGCCGCCGGGACGGAAATTATGGAACGCGCGCTGCGCGGTGATCGCCAGCGCCTTGAGGCCGACGATGTCCTTCGGCCTGCCGGGCAGATGCACTTCGCCCGCCGAGATCATCGTCGTCACGCCGCCATTGAGCGTCGAGTCGATCCAGCCCATCTGATTCTGCCGCGGCGTCCAGTCCCCGAACACCGGATGCACGTGGCTGTCGATCAGCCCCGGGCACAGACAGGTTCCCTTCGCATCGATCAGCGTATCCGGCTGGTTCACGTCGCAATCCTTGTGCCGGCCCACCGCCGTGATCACGCCATCGACCACGACCACGGTGTCCGCCTCCAGGATCGGCCGCGCGATGTCGCCGGAGAGCATCAGCCCGACGTTGCGGATGACCAGTTTTCCCTTGTTCGATCCTTCGTTGTCTACGGCCATCTTCCCACCTCGTAGCCGACCGTGCGTATGTGATCGAGAAGGGCCATGTGCGCTTCCGCGGCACCATTGCGGAACTGGCGGGCAACCAGGAGGCGCGCCGGGCCTACCTGTCGGTTTGAACCTGAGAACGTCACTTGAGCCGCCAAGTCGCGCCAGAGAAATAGAATAATTACTTTGAAGTCTTAGAAAAATAACGACAAACATTCCCTCATCCCATCCCTTCTCCCAGAGGGAGAAGGGCATCCACTTCCCTCTCCGTCGGGAGAGGGATCGAGGGTGAGGGTAAACAGCACGACGATTCCAATCGAGGTGAGAAGATGGCCGTAGACAACGAAGGATCGAACAAGGGAAAACTGGTCATCCGCAACGTCGGGCTGATGCTCTCCGGCGACATCGCGC